>JBJOIA010000001.1:0-3450 GCA_046047395.1 Bacteroidota bacterium
AAATTAATTATGAAAAAATTAGTAATTCTCTTATTTGGAATTTTACCCTTTAGTTTAGTTTCCCAAATATCTTTATTTAATGGAAAAGATTTAACAGGTTGGCAAATTCATGGTACTGAAAAATGGTATGTAGAAAAAGGATTATTAGTATGTGAATCTGGCCCAGATAAGGCCTATGGTTATTTATCTACCAAAGAATATTATGATGATTTTGAATTGAATTTAGAGTTTAAACAAGAAGCAGATGGAAATAGTGGGGTATTTTTTAGATCAACCGTAGAAGGGACTAAAATTACGGGTTGGCAGGTGGAAGTGGCTCCACCGAATAATCATTCAGGAGGTATTTATGAATCTTATGGAAGAGGTTGGTTAATTCAACCTGAGCCAGAAAAGGAGAAATATTTAAAGATGGGCAAGTGGAACAAAATGAAGATAGTGGTGAAGGGAGATGAAGTGAGAACCTATTTAAATGGCCATGAAATGGTTTACATAAAAGACGAAAAAATTGGAAAAGGAAAAGGCTCTGTTGCCCTTCAAATTCATGATGGCGGCGGAATAAAAGTATATTGGAGAAATTTAGAATTAAAGAAATTATAAAATGAAAAAGAAAATAATTGGATTTTTGGCCCTGGGTTCATTTTTATTCATTTCTTGTACTCAGCAAGAGGAAAAAGAAGTACAAACAGAAAATGATTGGATAACATTATTTGATGGGACCAGCTTAGAAGGTTGGAAGGGTTATAATGGGGAAGGTTTACCTCCAGGTTGGACCATCCAAGATAGTACCATGACCTTTTCCACAGAAGTGGTTTTGGAGCAAAATTATGATTATAAAGGATCCAAAGACATTATTTATGCTGCAGAAGAATTTGACAATTTTGAATTATATGTGGAATGGAAAATTCCTGAAGGAGGGAATTCTGGAATTTTTTATCATGTAAAGGAGGGTTTTGATGGCATACCAGAAATCGCACCAGAATATCAGTTAATAGATGATGAAGGCTATACGAAAATGCATGATATTTCTGACTATAATAAGAGTTTAGGATATACTGAAAATTTGAATGAGTTAAGAGATTGGCAAAAAACAGGATCTGATTATGCCATGTATCCTGCTAAGGCTGAAAAAAAATTAAATCCTGCAGGGGAATGGAATTCATCCAGAATCATTTTCACCCCTGAAAAGGCAGAATATTATTTAAATGGAGATTTGGTAGTTTCTTTTATACCATGGAGTGATGATTGGAATAATAAAAAGAATAATGGAAAATGGAAAATTGCGAATGATTATGGAAAATTTAAAACAGGATATATTGGCTTTCAGGATCATGGGTCCGGCTTAGCTTTTAGAAATGTAAAAATTAGAAAATTATGAAAAGAAGAATATTTATCCAGAATTCAGCAGCCCTTCTTTCCGCTGCAATGATTCCCAATGCTTTAAAAAATTTAAAGCCGAATACGAAATTAAGAACTGCTCATATTGGTGTTGGAAATATGGGTTTTGAAGATTTAAAAGCAATTTCCTCTCATGCTCAGGTTGAAGTAGTTGCCCTTTGTGATGTAGATGCAAATCATTTAAAGGCAGCTTCAGAATTATTTCCAAAAGCGAAATTATTTAAGGATTATAGGGAAATGTTGAATAATCATTCTTCTATGATTGATGCCGTGGTTGTTTCTACTCCAGACCATACCCATGCACCTGCGTCCTTAATGGCCATGGAACATAATAAACCAGTATATTGTCAGAAACCTCTAGCACATTATGTTTCTGAGGTTAGGAAAATGAAGGATATGGCTAAGGAAAAAAATCTTGTAACCCAAATGGGGATTCAAGTGCATTCTTTTTATGATTATAAATTAGCCACCATCATGATCCAAGGCGGTGTGATTGGGAAAGTGAAAAAAGTAATCGCCTGGTCGAATAAGAACTGGGGTTATGATGGACAAGCCCCTTCGGGTTCTGATCCAATTCCAAATACCCTAGATTGGAATTTATGGCTAGGTACTTCCAAGCAAAGAGAATATAAAGATGGAATTTATCATCCTCAGAACTGGAGAAAATTAATGGATTACGGTTGTGCCACCTTAGGTGATATGGGGGTACATATCTTTGATACTCCTTATAATGCACTTAATTTGGATGTACCAAAGACTATCAAAAATGAATGTAGAGAGCCAAATGGTTTTGGTTATCCAGAGAGAAATATTGTAACCTATACCTTCCCAGGAACAGATTATACTACAAAAGAAATGACTTGGGTTTGGTACGATGGTGTAAAAGGACCTGAGCCTCAAGCGGAATTAGAATTGCCAAATGGCGATAAACTTCCGGACCAAGGGGCCATGTTTATAGGGGAAGATGGTAGAAGATTCCTGTTACCACATTTTATGCAATTACCAAAATTAATTGTAAATGGTGCTTATCAAGAATATGATATTAGCAAATTTGATCCGAAAGGGGAAATGGGAAAACCAGTCCGTGATTATGCTGGGGAATCTCCAAAGCACTATCATCAATTCGTGGATGCTTGCTTAGGAAAAGGTAAAACAACAGCTCCATTTTCTTATGCATCTAGATTATCTGAGGCGATATTATTAGGAGTAATTGCTGGAAGATTCCCCAATAAAACCCTACATTGGGATTCTAAAAAAGCAGCATTTAAAGAAAAAGAAGCCAACCAATATTTGGCTGGAGATTATCGAAAATTCTAAAGGGGATTTTAATGCGCCGACTCTTAATAGATACCGATACAGCATCAGACGATTCCGTGGCGATAATCATGTCGCTACGGAATTCTTTTAATATTCAAGTTGAAGCATTGACAATCGTTGCGGGAAATGTTGAACTTGAGAAATGTGTACAAAATGCGCTTTATACATTAGAATTATGTGGACGTACGGATATTCCCGTTTTTCCTGGCGCTTCCAAACCATTAGAATTAGAATTAGGCCAAGTTGATTTTGTTATTGGAGAGGATGGATTGGGGGGTGTTGGTTTAGACTTGAAAGGGAGAATGCCCGCTCAAGGAAATGCTGTGGATAAAATTATTGAACTAGCCTATTTATATGAAGGAGAATTGGAATTAGTGATGATAGGTCCTCATACGAATATTGCATCAGCATTGAAGAAAGATCCTTCTATCGCAAAGAAAATAAAGCATTGCTATATTATGGGAGGAACTGGAAGAGGAATGGGGAATATAACTCCTTATGCAGAATTTAATATATGGGTTGACCCTCATGCCGCCAATATTGTTTTTCAATCAGGAATGAATATGACCCTAATTGGTTGGGATGTAACAGTTCAATATGCCAATATATTTCCTAATGACATAAAGGAAATCGAGAATATTCAGACCAAATATTCAAATCATTTTATTCAGGTAATCCAAGGCTATATTCGATTTAAAAAGCAATATAAGGAAGATTTTATTGAATTAGCAGATCCTT
>JBJOIA010000002.1:0-9998 GCA_046047395.1 Bacteroidota bacterium
TTCGCAGAATGTAATCGTACTCCGTTCGACTTACCAGAATGTGAAACAGAATTAATCGGGGGGTACCATACTGAATATTCTTCCATGAAATTAGGATTCTTCCTTTTTGCTGAATACATCAATATGTTTATCTCTGGTGCAGTAATGGCAACCCTTTATTTTGGAGGATATGATTATCCAGGACATGATTTCGTGGCAGCACAACTGGGTTCAACACCAGCAGCCTTAATTGGAAGCGGATTATTCATCGGAAAAGCCCTCGCTTTCGTATTCTTATTCATGTGGGTTCGTTGGACTTTACCGCGTTTCCGTTATGATCAATTAATGGGACTTGGCTGGCAAGGATTGATTCCTCTAGCAATTTATAACCTAATCGTTACCGCCCTAGGAATTTTACTAGAAGCGCCTATCCTTACAGGAGTTATCGGTTTGTTTGGATTGATTTTAGGATTATTAATTTGGGATAGATTGACATTTAAGAAAAAAATCGCATAATTTTAAGATAAATTTAGAAGATGAAATTAAGTGAAAAAACTAAAGTATTAGAACAAGGCGAAATGACATTCGCTGAAAGAATGTATCTTCCTGCTATTGCTGGTGGTATGGCTACTACTTTAAAACACTTTTTTAAAAAGCCTGTAACCATTAAATATCCAGAACAAAAAAGATATTTAGGACCGGTATATCGTGGACATCATATCTTGAAAAAGGATGAACAAGGTGCTGAACGTTGTACAGCCTGTGGACTTTGTGCTGTGGCTTGTCCGGCTGAAGCAATCTCAATGGTGGCTGATGAAAGACAAAAAGGAGAGGAGCACTTATACAGAGAAGAAAAATATGCTCGCGTATATGAAATCAATATGCTGAGATGTATTTTCTGTGGATTATGTGAGGAGGCTTGTCCAAAAGAAGCCATCTTCCTTCGTCATGATAAAATGGTACCTGTATTCAACGGAAGAGATGAAGTTGTTTATGGAAAAGATAAATTAGTTGAAGATATGAATAACCGTTATTTAAGAGACGGTTGGAAATAAAATAAATCAAATGGAATTAACGAATATTTGGTATTTCTTGGCTGCATTGACTGTCCTAAGCGCATTAATGGTAGTGGTTTCTAAAAATCCTGTTCATAGTGTATTATATTTAGTATTTACTTTTTTCTGCATAAGCGGACATTATGTATTATTGAATGCGCAATTTTTAATGGCAGTAAATATTATTGTTTATGCCGGTGCCATCATGGTTTTATTTCTTTTCGTTATTATGATGTTTGATTTGCGGAAAAATAAACCAGATTCCAAATCAAATCTAACCAAGATTGCTGGTGCTGTGGTTGCTGGAACCTTATTAGTGATTTTTATAGCATCTATCAAACAGTCGAATTTCAATATTCAAATTTCTGAGAAAGCCGCAAATTCCCAAATTGGTATGGTGGAAAACTTAGGATCTTTACTTTATAGTAAATATCTATTACCATTCGAATTGGTGACGGTCCTTTTCTTTGTTGCCATGGTAGGAGCAGTAATGCTAGGCAAAAGAGAACAAGGAGATAGGAATTTCTAAATCAAAGCCCAAATTCCAATTCCCAATAATAATATACCCAGGAAAATCATCCATTGGGTTAGCAGGAAATAACGGATATTAAAAGCTGAGATTAAAAGAATTTCATAATAGAAATTTTTGGGCAATAAACATTCCTCGTCTAGAATTGTATATTTTGGGAAAAATAAATTATAACCTTTATTCTTTTTGAATTGAAATATCAGTCTTTTTTCTTGATTATACAAGATAAATTTATCGCAAAATATTCCCTTGATTTTTAATTCGAAATAATTTTTTTCATGTTTGGCATCTAGAATATGTATAAAAGCACTTCTTTTAAAAGAACGCCAAAACACAATATTCCCAAAAATTAAAAAATCCTTTTCTACTTTCCAGCGAAAAATATCCTTCAGAATATCTTTGTCAGTTTTATAAACATGAACAATTTCCTCTAAATATTCTAATTGATAATACCGATAGGGAAATATTTGAATTAAACCCTTTCCAACTAATTCATTTTCATTGAATAAATAAAAATCTCCATTCAACTTAAATTGAATTTGATACATTAGGTTCGAGGATTAGGTATTCCCCAAATCTAATTTATTTTTGATAATTATTTTTCCTGAAATAAAAATCTTTGCTACCTTTTCTGCGAAATGTATACATTAAGGCTTGGTACCATGTAAAATGTCCATTAATTCTTGATTATGCGTATCCGATACAGGGATTTCAATCTCCCCAATTTTTATTCGCTGATTCTTAACTGAATCTATTTTCCTTAAATTAACAATATAAGATTTATGTACTCGTAAAAATTTATGAGGTGCTACTTTTACCTCCAAGGCTTTCATTGTAATCTTTGTTAAAATAGGATATTTTTCCCCGTCAATATAAATCTTTACATAATCCTTTAGGCCTTCAATATAACGAATATTGGGAATCGAAATCTTCACCATCGCATATTCTACATTCACAAAAAAGAAATCCTCAGTACTCATTTGTTCATTTATCGTCCCAATCTTTTCTTCCTTTAAATTCTTAATTAATAAGAATTGATTATGAGCCTTATTGCAAGCTGTCATAAATCGCTCCATTCCCACAGGTTTTACTAAATAATCCACTACATCCAATTCATAACCCTTCAAAGCATATTCCTCATAAGCCGTAATGAAAATTACTAAAGGACGATTTTTTAAGCCAGCTATCATTTCTGTTCCCATCAAACCTGGCATTTGTATATCAGAAAACATTAAATCAATTTTTTCATTCTGTAATAATTCAATTGCCTCAAACGCATTCTTACAAGAACCCACTAATTCTAAAAAGGGTATCTGCTTTACATTTTCCTCTACCAGCTTCCTGCCCATACTTTCATCATCTACAATTATACAGCGCATTTTTTCCATGGTTATTTTTTATCTAGTTTAATCCTTAATACTACCCTATACCAATTCTCCTCCTCCTTAATTTCAATTTTATGGTTTTTAGAATACAATAATTCCAGCCTCCTCAAAACATTTTTCAACCCGATTCCAGAGGCATTTCCTTTTGACTCTATTTGTTTTTTATTAGATTTTGAATTTTCAACAGTGAATTTCAAATCCCCATTTTCAATTTCAAATTCTATTTTTACATAAGGTTCTAAAGATCCGTTTATTCCATGCTTAACGGCATTTTCAATAAAAGGGATCAACAACATTGGCTCAATTTTTTCGCCTCCCTCTCTAAAATTTTCCTTATATTCAATTTTTGCGTCCTCCTCAAACCTGACCTTTTGTAAATCAATATATGACTTAATGTAGTTGCGTTCATTATTAATAGGAATCATCGTTTGGTCAGATTCATATAACATATAACGCATCAAAGTAGATAATTTCAAGGTAACTTCCTCTGCCTCCTTGGTATTCTTTACCTTGATCAAATAGACAATACTATTTAATACATTGAAAATAAAATGAGGAGAAATTTGGGATCGCAAAAAATTTAATTCGGATTGTAAACGTTCCGAAGATTCTTGATTTTTTTGACGTTCTATTTCGAAATATTCAATGATTAAACTATATAAGGTAGCAATACAAGAAATTACAAATAAGGAATATAAATTCCCCATGTTGACCACCAAATTTTCTTCATCAAATATGAATAAATAGCCTTCAATATTATTTTGAATCACCCAAAAAACAATTAAGGAAATAAATATCCCAATCAGATATTGACCAATTCCTTTTTTCTTTAAAATCTTTGGATATAAAACTAAGGTAATCAGGTAAAACAAAGGAACTACCATCCCAATCTCCACCATAAAATGCTCCGAAAACTCCCCAATTCCATGCTCCTCCATATGTCCTTCCCCATGCGGATGATGCACAGGACTAAACATGGGCAAACCAATCCATACCCCCCAAAATAGGATGTTGAATAATAGTTTGAAATAAAAAATGAAATTATTACGCTTTTTCATCCCCCTAATCTAAGATTTTTTTTTTCCAATTTCTTCGCTTATCGAAAAAATGACAAAATACGGGGATGAACTGGGAGTTACGAACTACGAGTTACGAGTGACGGGTTATGAACTACGAGGTACGAACTACGAGTTACGAGTTACGAACTACGAACTACGAGTTACGAGTTACGAACTACGAACTACGAACTACGAACTATGAACTACGAGTGATGAACTAAGAACTATGAGTTCATTCGAAGCATAGTATTCTCCTCTTCCCTAGGAGGGGTGGCTGCAAAGCAGACGGGTGGTTAACCCGTAACCCGTCACTCGTAACTCGTCACTCGTAACCCGTCACTCGTCACTCGTAACTCGTAGTTCGTAACTCGTAGTTCGTAGTTCAAATTTTATATCTCGCAAGGGGCGTAACGTCGTGGCCACAGAATTCTGATTTTTCTGCTTTAAAATGTGCGGCAATCGCAATCATAGCAGCATTGTCTGTACAATATTGGAAATCAGGGATGAATACCTCCCAACCCATTTTTCGCCCTAAATCTTGAAGGTCTTTCCTTAAACCCGAATTGGCTGATACTCCCCCGGCAATGGCTATTTGCTTCAATCCTAGATCCCGCATTGATTTTTTAACCTTATTCAATAATATCTGAATTAAGGTATATTGAACAGAAGCACAAATATCAGCTTTGTTCTCCTCCACAAAATTTGGATTCTCAGCTAAATTATTCTGTAAGAAATATAAAATATTCGTTTTTATTCCAGAAAATGAAAAATCATAGCCCTTCATAGAAACAATCGGGAATTCAAATCGTAATGGATTCCCCTCCTTCGCAAATTTATCAATTAATGGTCCACCAGGGTAGGGCAAGCCAATCAACTTAGCAGTTTTGTCAAATGCCTCGCCAACCGCATCATCCAAGGTTTCCCCAATTACCTCCATCTCTAAAGCAGATTTTACCAATACCAATTGCGTATGGCCCCCACTTACCGTTAAACATAAAAAAGGAAATTTCGGTCTCGGCTCTTCAATAAAATGCGCCAATACATGGGCTTGCATATGATTTACCTCAATTAATGGGATGTCTAAACTCAAAGCCAAAGACTTTGCAAAGGATGTCCCCACCAATAATGCTCCTAAAAGTCCTGGTCCACGCGTAAAAGCAATAGCATTCAAGTCCTTTTTTAGTATATTTGCTTTTTGGAGAGCTTCGTCCACCACAGGAATGATGGATTTTTGATGTGCTCTACTGGCAAGTTCTGGAACCACGCCGCCCCATTTGGTATGGATCAGCTGAGTTGAAATAATATTCGATTTCAATTCGCAGTTACATAGGATAGCTGCTGAGGTTTCATCGCAAGAAGATTCTATTGCCAGTATGTTCATCAAATAATTTTCTTCAAAATTAAGGATAAATTCCAAATTTTGAATAATTTAAATACCTTATGGTAAATGTTTTGAAAATTCTGGTTAAAACAATCCTATATGGGATGCTTAGCCTATTTTTCATTTTATTTATCAGTATTATCCTTCTAAAAATCCCTTCCAACCAAGTAAGATTAGCAAATTATTTTCGTCCAAAAATCGAAAAAGCAATCAATTTCCCCATTGAACTTAAAAGTATTCAATTTAAATTTTCCAATGAACTTATTTTGAATAATATTAAAATCAAAGACCGTCAGAATAATTCCATGATCGATATCAAAGAATTAGACGTGAATTTTGATTGGATTCAATTATTATTTCGAGGAAATCGTCCGCTCATGAGCTCCGCAAGATTGATTCGCCCTGATGTTCATATTATTTTGGATTCCACCACGAATAGAGTGAATATGACCGAATTCGTGGATGCTATCGTAGCCGCATTGGCAGATCCCAATGCTGTAAATGATGGCCCCTCCGCAATTTTTACCATAAAAGATGTGGAAGTTATCAATGGAAAATTTCGACTTGATAATAATAACCTCCCTAATCAATCTAGCCCAGATTATTTCGATATCGCCCATTGGGGTCTCGATAAAATATATTCCAAAGTCGAAAACTTTTATGTCGTTAATGATACCATCGCCCTGAATGTTATTGGACTAAAAGCTAAAGATGAATTTACCAATGTTGAGATTAAAAAACTCGATACAAAATTCCTTGTTTCAAATAAAATAATGCGCTACGACGACCTAAGTCTTTATGTCAATGATTCTTGGGTGTCCGACAAATTCCTGATAACCTATAATGATATTACCGAACTCACGGACTTCATCAATCTTGCCAATATGGAAGCTAGATTCAAAGGTGCAATTGTAGAAGGAAAGGATATTGCAAAATTCATTCCAGCCATGAATAAATACCTGGGAAAATATCGTTTGAATGGACGAATGTCTGGGTTTGTGAATAATTTAGACTTATTAGATTTTGAAATAGGTTTTGGAAAATCATCCGCTCTGAGAGGAGATCTCGCCTTTATGGGCCTACCCAATATCGATAATATGGTGATGGATCTTTCACTAGTTCCTTCTGTATTTAACCCTGAAGATTTAACCGTATTTATTCCCTCTTCAGCAGTGGAGAAAATGAAAATAATCGGACGAACAACCTTCACAGGAGATTATAACGGTACTAACCAAAAATTCAATTTTAAAGGTAAAGCCAATACCCAATTAGGTTTCATGAGCGGTGATCTTAATTTCAATTTAAAAGAGCAAACCGATGCCTCTGCATACGATGGAAATATTCAATTAACAGGATTCCAATTAGGTAAATTATTGAAATTGGAGGAATACTTAAATAAAATTAATTTAGAGACTTCCATCAAAGGTAATGGATTCTCCAATCAAACCGCGAACGTCGAAATCGATGCCTATGTTTCAGAGATAGATTTCAATGATTATCCCTATAAAAATATTTCGCTAAAAGGAAATTTAAGTCAGTCTTTATTCAATGGAATTGTTGCCATTTCAGATACCAATGTATCCCTAAATGCCATCGGCCAAATAGATTTAAGATACGATATCCCTCATTATTCCTTGAATGGAATCATCCGGCATTCCAACCTTTTACCCCTGAATTTTTCCCCTGATACCCTGAATATTCGAACAGAATTTGAGGGCGATTTTAATTTCTCCTCCATCGATGATTTATCTGGTATTCTCGACCTGACAGATTTCGTTCTTTCCAAACCCGGTAGCCCGGATCTAGTTCTAAACGAATTAAATTTTGTTTCCAATCTAAAGAACCCTTTCGAGCGTTCCTATTCCTTCGATTCTGAAATCATGGATGCTAAAGTCTTAGGGAATTTTAGACCTTCAAGCTTTTTGAGAGATTTAAAACAAATGGGACAAGAATTTATTCAATATTTTACCTTGAATAAAAGCCAACAAGATGAATATTATCAAACCGCATTCAAAGGAGGAGATGAAGAATATTATGCCGATATCAATATAATTTTAAAACAATCTTCCCAAATTCTGAAAAGATGGTTCCCAAGTCTTTACCTTTCCGATCAGACCGTTTTAAATGCCAATATCGATAAATCAAAATATTATAATTTCTCCATGCAATCCTATCCGGATACCATGAAAATCGGAGATTATAATTTCCTGCAATCTGTTTTCTCTGTTCAAAGTTCAAAGGAATTTGGAGGCCCAGGCATTTCCACAAGCTTGTATTATAAAAGTCGAAAACAACAATTAAACTTCCTAACGCCTACAGAAAATTTAATCCTCGATGCCCTTTGGGATCAAGATAAAATTAATTTCATAACCCAATTAAAACAGGAGGGTGAGAATAATTACGGACATCTTAATGGCCAATGGACCATCGAAAAAAACGGGTTCAATCTTAATTTTAAAGATTCTTATTTTACCATATTAGGACAAGATTGGATGATCGATCCTAAAAATAATTTGAGCTTTGGCCCTAATTTATTCAAGGCCCAAAATGTAAACCTTACCAATGGAGACCAAGCCTTGGTAGTCAATGGAGATATCTCCGAAGACTCCACCGCCATCCTAAGTTTGAATGCAAATAATTTCCAATTAAATACCTTAAAACCCTTGTTTTCTGTTCCTATTGAAGGAAATTTAAACGCCTCTCTCTCTATCCGAGATTGGTTTAAAGATTCTAAAATAGATGGTTGGACAACCATCGATTCCCTTTTTCTTGGAAATTTGAAAATTGGAAATATGATTGGATTTGGTAATTATAATCCAATCGAGAAAAAAATGGAATTAGACTTTAATTTCGACCGAGAAAATCAATCCTTCTTAGTTGCGAAAGGTACCTACCAACCAAGTTTGCTAGAGAATTATTTGGATTTGAATGTGGAAATGAATCGTACTTCCGTGAAAATTTTGGAACCTTTTACCAAAGGACTTTTTTCAAAATTTGATGGCTATGGATCTGGTTATATTCATATTGGAGGTGAACTTACTAATCCAGATATCACAGGTGATATCATCGTGGACTCCGTTCAGTTAGTCTATGATTATCTTAATCAAAAATCTTTTGTATCTGATACCGTACATTTTGAAAATCGCTCCATCCAGGCTAAAAATTGGAATATTTTAGATGAAGAAGGAAATAAGGCCCAACTAAATGCAAGAATAGATTTTCAAAAAAATAAACCTCTTTTCTTTGAACTAAATACAAAATTCGACCATTTTAAATTATTAAATACTGTCCGCCAGCCAGATTCCTATTATTATGGACTTGGATATGGCACAGGATTCACCAATGTACGTGGAGAAAACAACAAAGTTTATATCGATGGAAAAATTCAAACCAATGATGGTACTCAAATATTTATCCCATTAGACAATGAAGAGCAGTTCGGTACGGATGGGGTAGGCTATGAATTCCTTTCCATAGTAAAAGAACAAGAAAGTCGCTTATTGGAAGATACCGTCAAGAAAACTGAATTAGGAATTGAAATGGATATGGATTTCGTGGTTACACCTGAAGCTTATGGAGAAGTGATTTTCGATTCCCAAAAAGGTGATTTAATGCGTATTTATGGTAATGGAAATTTAAATATGGGAATCACCCCGAAAGGAGATTTTACCCTTAAAGGAAAATATGCTATCGAACAAGGAGATTATACATTCTCCCTTCAAAATGTTTTCAATAAGAAATTTATAATAGATCGAAATTCGTCTATCTCTTGGGATGGTGACCCCCTAGATGGCAAAGTAGACATCAAGGCCATCTATACCCAATATGCTTCCTTATTTCCGATTTTATTGGATACCACCAATAAATCCAATTTGCCAGAATTTAAAAGAAGATATCCGGTAGACGTTCAAATTAATTTGGCAAATAGACTACTTTCCCCAGATGTAAGTTTTAAAATTGGAATCCGAGATTATCCGAACGACGTAAATTTCAATTCCTCCGTAACTGCTTTTACCAATAGATTAAGAACGGATGAACAAGAATTGACCAAACAGGTTTCGAATGTTTTATTATTCGGACAACTTACTTCTCCTTATGGTGTGTCTAATCTTGAATTAGGGAATTTCGTTGGGAATTTTACAGAAATGCTTTCCAATCAATTATCCAATTTAGCAAGTAGATTGAACAAAAATTTAAGCCTAGATGTCTACCTTGGTGGAGGAGGTTTTACGCAAGAATTTATATCGAATCTTCAATTAAGAGCTTCCTATAATTTCAATGATCGATTCCGTATTACGCGAAGCGGTGCTTTTACAGATGCCCGAAACCAAACTTCTGCTCGTTTATTACTCGGCGATTGGGCTGCTGAATGGTTCATTAAAAAAGATGGCTCCCTTCGTTTGAAAGGTTATAATAGAAACGTTCAAACCTCCCTTGCGGGTTCCTTAGAATCTTATCAGATTAATCAAACTTTTGGAACATCCCTTTCATATCAAAAAAACTTTAACCGATTCTTTTGGCAAAAAAGGAAAGATTGATAAATTCTTCGTATTTTTGCACAATTTTTTTAGAGAATCGTAAAACTAAATTATCGTGAGTTTTAAAGAATTT
>JBJOIA010000003.1:0-4794 GCA_046047395.1 Bacteroidota bacterium
ATCGTGTTTTACGTTTATGTGGTGGAGACATGAGTTTTGCTTCTGCTCTAACTTATGATATGGAAGTTTGGTCTGCCGCACAAGAAAGATGGTTGGAAGTAAGTTCTGTTTCAAATTTTGAAACATTCCAATCAAACCGATTAAAACTAAGAGCTAAAGTAGAGGGTAAAACAGAAATTTTACATACATTGAATGGCTCTGCACTCGCATTACCTAGGATCGTAGCAGCTATTTTAGAAAATAATCAGGATGAAAAAGGCATTAAAATGCCCGAAGTTTTGGTTCCTTATTTAGGCTTTGATTATATCAGTTAATGATTCTTACTGAATCCTTTAATTCTTGATATTCTAGGTTTAAATTCTTTAAATCTAAATCTATAACATGTCCACCGAATCTTCGATTATCTGAAATAAAATGCAGATGTAAACCAGGAAAATTTAGATTATTGTTGTTTCGATTGGTGAAATAACCAATACATGTTCCATTAATTTCATATAAGGTATCGAGGATAGATTGAGTTTGAACAATTTTATTTAGTCCTTTATACGGACTGATTTGTTTTGGAAAGGATCGAACAACTATTTGATTCATTTTTCCTTTTATGCGGACTGCATAATTTTTATCATTTGCCAAGCTTATATTCAATAATTGTGAAATATCTGAGGTATGCAAAATGGATTTGTTCTGTTGGGTTAGAGAAAGGTTCATTATTGCAAGAGGAAAAAATCCCTAACAGGAATATTCCTAAATATTTTGATTTCATGTGGTTGGTATTAATTTAATTGAAATCTTTTATTCTTCTACTTGGAGTTTAAATCCCTCTCCATGTAAATTAATAATTTGCACTTTTGGGTCATCTTTAAACATTTTTCGAAGTTTTGTCATATAAACATCCATGCTTCTTGCATTAAAATAAGTATCATTTCCCCAGATCAATTTTAAAGCAAAACTTCTAGAAATAGTTTGGTTTAAATTTTCCACTAAAAGTTTTACTAATTGATTTTCCTTGGGAGTGAATTTTTGTTCAAAATCTCCCAAAATTAATTTAGATTTTTCAGGAAAGTAGTTGAAATTTCCTATTTTTATTTCTTTACTTAAAGAAATTTTATTTGCATTTGAATCCGTTTGAGTCCTTCTTAATACTGCTTCAATTCTTGCAGTTAGGATCTCCATAGAAACAGGTTTAGTAAGATAATCATCTGCTCCTAATTTAAAGCCTTTCAAGGTATCCTCTTCCATAGACTTAGCTGTGAGAAAAATTATAGGAACATTTAAATTGGATTGTTGAATGTCCTTAGCAAGAGTAAAACCATCTTTTTTAGGCATCATAACATCCAGAAGGCAAAGGTCAAATTTATTATTAACAATTTCTGCAAGGCCATCGTCTCCATTTTCAACCCATTTTACCTGATAGTTTTTCTTCTCTAAATAGGTTTTTAGGAGGAATCCTAGGTTTGGATCGTCTTCAGCTAATAGGATATTAATTTTAGTTTTCATGAGATTGCGGATTTAGGTAAATATATAAAAAATTCTGTTCCTTCCCCTAGCGAACTTTTAACATTTATTCTTCCTTTATGTGCTTCAATGATTTTTTTCACATAGGATAAACCAAGGCCAAATCCTTTTACATTATGTAGGTTTCCAGTTGGGACACGATAGAAGGCATCAAATAATAAGGGAATATTTTGAGAGGCAATCCCTATTCCATTATCCTTAATGGTGAAAATTAATTCATTTTGATTTTCCTCTAAATTTATCTCAATTATTGGATTTTCCTTGGAATATTTTAGTGCGTTATCTATTAAATTAAGGATTGAATTAGAAATATGGGTTTCATCTGCGAAATAGACTATATTATTTTCGGGAAGGTTTAACAGAAATTTTCCTCCCTTCGATTCTACCATTGGGATTTGAGAGTCTACCAAATTAAGAATTAATTGATTTAAATCGATTTCTTTTTTATTTAAGACCAATTCTTCCTTTTCCATCTGGGCGGTTTGTAAAACCTTTTCTACTTGTTTTCCAAGTCGGGCATTTTCAGATTGAATAATACCAATAAATCTTTTAAGGGATTCATTTGAGTTGATTTGTTGATCTTCTGAAATTAATTGAGAAGCCAAAGAAATACTTGAAATTGGAGTTTTGAATTCATGGGTCATATTATTGATGAAGTCATTTTTTATTTCAGCCAATTTCTTTTGTCTAATTATGGTTTTAAGAGCATAATAAAAGCTTCCGATAATTACGGAAAGTAATAAGAAAGCAGAGAGGAAATTTGAACCCATGGTTTGAAAAATATAAGATTTTTCATCTGGGAAAATCACAAATAGGGAAAAATCAGTAGGATTTAAATCATTTGGAAATAAGGTTGATTTATAGATATTTCTTTTTTTCTCTGAATGGAATAAATTAATATTGGAGGAAAAAATGATTGAGTCTTGGGATTGAAGATTTTTAGCGATTGCGAATTCAAAGGGCAATAATACTCCTTCATCCTTAAATTCAGCTTTTAAGGATTCTTTTACCAATTCTGGGCTCAATCGGTCGTATATAGGTCTCTCTTTAAATAGGAAATCTGAAAATATTTCCTCGGCTAATTCTGTTTTTTTCAAAAGTTTTTCCAATTCTGGATCGGGTTTATCTTTAGAATTAGAATTATTTGAATTGTCTGCATCAGCTTTTCGTTTCCTATTTGCGTAATTACGATTTGCCAATTGGTTCATATATTGGTTAAAATCATTTCTCTCGTCCAATTCTTCTTTCATGGCTTCTAGGTCTATGGTCTGGCCATGAAATTCCTCTCTAATCACATTTCCAAAAGGATCAATTGTGATGGATTGTGCAATGAAATAATCGGATTGAGGGATTCTTCTATTTTGGCCAAACCGACGCATTTCGGGGGGTGGCGGAACAGCACCAGGAAAATTTGAGTGGTTTGGAGGAGGAGATTTTACGGATTTTTTAACTGCAAGTTTATCTTGAAGGATTTTAAGTTCTTCTTTTTGTTTTTCAAAATCTTGCTTTCTTCTTGCGAAGGTAATCATTTCCTCTTTTTCTAATTTCCTTACGACTTTTTCAATACCATCTTCTACCTTAAAATTGAATTGGGCTTCTTTTGCTTCCATCACTTCTCCTAAATAATAGGTTTGAAACGCCACTAATCCTAACAGGGCGATACCCATGATGGTAATGATAATATTTAATTTTCTTTTATTCATAAATTAATCCTATCGCAAAAATAATGAATTATGGCTATTGAATTTAGGAATTCATCTTACTTAACATTCTTTAACAATAAGATTTTCTAAATTTGAGTAGATTTACGTTGTTAAAATAAACAAATAAATCAATGAAAAAATTATTTATGCTCGTGTTAATTGCTGGATCATTTTCGGCTTTTTCACAACAAACTAAAAAAGAAACTAAGGAAACTCGAATCATTATCAATAAATCTGATGATGGGAAGGAGTTTGAAACCAAGGAGGATCGTCAGATTACCGTAATCATGGATGATAAAAAATCTGGGAAGGTTATTGAGAAGAGGATTGTGAATGGAGATACAGTATCTGTAAATATCCGAGAATTACCAGCTGGGGGACCGATGAGAATATTACGTGGAGGTGAGGATTCTCCTAGGGTGATGATTTTCAAAGATAAGGAAATGGAGGATGTGGAAGAGTTTTCTTGGAATGATGAGGAGGGGAATCATTTTAAATTCAGAGGGGAAGGACCGATGCGAGGAGATTTTCCGAAAATCAGAAAAGAATTTAGAGAATTAATGGAGAAGCATCATGGTAGAATGGGAGAAGGATTTCCACCGATGATGAGAGGAATGCAATCTGAAACAATTGAAGGATTAATGATTCATCCAAATTCTCCTTATGATGGCAAATTAAACATTCAATTCGATACAGAGGAAAAGGGGAATGTGGTAATTGCCGTGATGGACATTAATGGAAAAGAATTATCTAAATCAGAAATTAAAGATTTTGAAGGGCACTATTTAGGCCAAATAAACGTTAAGTCTACAGAAAAGGGTGTTTATTTTGTGAGAGTGGTACAAAATGGAGATGGTTTAATAAGAAGAATAAAAATTAATTAAGTAAATAGTTGTTTATGGTTAAAAAGGCCCCGAAGATTTCGGGGTTTTTTATTTTATTAGAATAAAGTCCCAGGGATTTGTTTAAATGGGATACCTAAATGTTCATAGGCTTTTTGGGTAGCTTCTCTACCTCGGGAGGTTCTTTTTAGGAAGCCTTCTTGAATTAGAAATGGCTCATAAACTTCCTCAATAGTTTCAGCCTCTTCAGAGCATGCTGTTGCAATCGTGGAGAGTCCAACCGGGCCACCTTTAAATTTCTCAATTATTGTTTTTAAAATACGGTTGTCCATATCATCGAGACCATTTTGATCTACGTCTAGGGCAGTAAGTGCAATTTTTGCTATTTTATGGTCGATTACCCCCTCTCCTTTTATTTGGGCAAAATCTCTGGTTCTTCTCAATAAATTATTGGCAATTCTTGGAGTTCCTCTGGATCTTCTTGCTATTTCATAGGCGCCTTCTTCTTTAATAGGAACTTTAAGAATATGGGCAGATCGTTTAACGATGCTCGACAATAATTCTGCGTCGTAATATTCCAGACGAGCATTGATACCGAATCTTGCTCTGAGCGGTGAGGTTAACAATCCAGCTCGGGTAGTTGCACCAATAAGGGTAAAAGGATTTAGGGAAATCTGGATGGAGCGGGCATTTGGGCCGGAATCCAACATGATATCTATTTTATAATCTTCCAT
>JBJOIA010000004.1:0-4636 GCA_046047395.1 Bacteroidota bacterium
TCTCTACACTTCTGTCATAACCGTTAGGCAGTTGGTTCAGGTAACCTAAGTCTGTGTAGTAATTGCCTTATGACTCTTTTACAGCTTTTGTGCGGCACCCCATAAGATTCAACCTACCCAGCATCTACCAATCCATTTAAAGCTGTTAAGGGGGTGCCTTCTATCTGGAAGGTTTACAAGGTTGTTTATTGAAGTGGTTTAATAGGCGCCCCTTAAAGGGCGCCATAAGATGCGCAACCGCAGTAAAGCTTACAGGTTAACAATAGATGTATAAGAGGCTAACATCTATATAGACTAAAATACCAGCCCCTAAAGGGCTGGATAAATACCGTAAGAGACTGATTTAAAAGAGTGGTTTAATACGAGGAAGCTGCGCTCCCTCTTTATTTTGGAAACTGCTGTGGACCGCCAAACTAAAACACATTTACAACACCTTAGCTATCTAATAAGGAACATTAAATGCCATAATATGAACGAGCACATTCATCTAAAGATTAGTGCCAGCGACAAACAGGAGCTGGCACATAAAGCAAAAGAATTAGGCTTAAGCCTGAGCGGATATATCCGCTCAAGACTAAAAGAGAATCATTTAAATAGAGAAATTACCTTAAGGGGGATTATGCTTAATAACTCCGAACACATTTGATATAGAAGGCGCAGTATAATGCGAAGGCTCACAAAGCCGTAGCATTATTTATAACTATTTAGAATGCTCTATTGTGTTCGTAATTTGATTTTTCGCTTGTGGCTCACATCAAATAAGAACACATTTATATTTCAGTAGTTTCTTAATTGCTGATGGGGTCCTTAAAGACCCCTCAGCTATGATGGTGAAATTATGTAAATGCCTGATTGTAAGAACTAAAAGAATGCGTATAAATAGAGTACTCTTCTTTTTATAGGCTTTACATAATTTTTGATATAACACTAATAAACGTCAGTAATATTTATCAATTGAAAAAAATTTAACATAAACTTTACGAATAAAGAAAAAAATAGTGGGTAAAGTTATTACATTGCAAAATGCAATTTTTAACCTTAAACCTTAAAACCAATTCAATGAAAAATCTTTTTGTAATTACTGCATGCTTATTATTTAATTTCTCATTTTCTCAAGAAGGAGCTATTGTATCAATGCATGCAGTATATGTTGAAGGCGACCTCGAGGCCTTCGAAAAAGTAGAGACTGTTTACATGTCTAAAGTTGCTCAAAAGGCAGCGCTCAACGGCGATATTGGGGCATGGAACTTTCTCAAAGTCTATCGTTCAGATAATTTAAATGACGAACAGGAGTATAATTACATGTTTGTTCAGTCAGCACCTGATTTAGATTCTTTTTTAAGTGATAGAGCTGCATGGTGGAATATGGCACAGGAAGTTTTATCTAAAAAGGAGCTAAACGAGTTAACGGAACTTCAATCCAAGTTTACCTGGAAGAAAGACGTTCGAGTGATATACAGATTAGAAACAGGAATTTGGAATGCCAATGATTCTTCTGATTATTCGAATTCTATTATTCAATTCAATTTCGCTAAACCCATAAATGCGGCAGCTTTTATTGATGAAAATAGAACCTTATGGAAGCCCTTTTTTATCGAGAATTCAGAAAACATGAACTTACTTTCTTGGGGTGCTGCGAGTAAAATCCATCCTACAAATGGGGATTGGGCTTCGGTTATGTCTTGGGATATGTTCAAGTCGTTAAAAGATTTATTTAAGTACAGACTTGGAGAAGGCATAGAATGGCCCTCAGAATCGAAAATGGCAGAAATTATGCCAGATGGTTTTACCCAGACAACAGTTCTTCAATGGCTCGCAGGAGCATCCTCTAATTGAATCAACTATCCAATGAAAAATATTTTACTGCTATTCTTTATTTCTACCTTCTCCATTTATGCTCAAGATTTAAAATGGGAGGAATCTATAGAGGGAGTTTTTATAGTAGACTCCGTAACTCTTAACGAACCAAGCGGTGAAAGCAATGTTGTTAATGTTTCTGGTACTGCTGGAGATTGGAGAGTAAACATGACATTTACATTTACCAATGTATTGAATACTGAAGGACAGGGGGAGTATACAGCTAATTCTTGGGCTGAAAATGGGCCAGATGTAGGGAGGACTTCTGTAAGAGGAATATGGAAAAAGGAAGGAGCAATTTATTCGATGAAGCATTTTGAAAATACCTCCA
Source organism: Bacteroidota bacterium (assembly GCA_046047395.1). Classification (GTDB taxonomy): domain Bacteria; phylum Bacteroidota; class Bacteroidia; order Cytophagales; family Spirosomataceae; genus CAZVFE01. The sequence continues at coordinate 2,189 of JBJOIA010000004.1, forward strand.
ATGGAGACCAATTTTTAACAACTGGTACTTTAGATATGCAAAATAAAACCTACAAATGTATAGTCAGGTTTTTAAACTGAAATAGAAATTGAAATCACCCTCCCAAGCGGAGGGTTTTCTTTTAAATCATAGGCATATCCCCCTCCTTTAATTCAGCTACATCTAAGCCTCTTAAATAGGTTAGGGAGACCATTATGTTAGAATGCCCCATCGCAGCCTTTAGCTTTTCTATGGAGCCTGTACGCTTATAGATATCAGTACCGTCCATAAATTTAATATTACCCTAACCTACGCAAGTTTAACTTAACCCTGCATTATTTTATTCATCTTGAATACCTGATACCTTTAAAAGGTTTAAAATCAGTAATATACAAATGGATGTAGAAAAACGTATTGCCGAAATATATTGCGTTAATCCTGCGGCAGTAAACAGTCTTTTCATAAACGGAAAATTATATTCAAAAGACGATTTGCGTGCAATTGCTGAAAAGTATCTGAACGAATCAGGTTGTAATTGTGTTGACCTTTTGAGCAAGGACGACTTAAATGATAGACTTGATAGAAATATTCACAATAAAATGATGAGTAGTTTTCGTTCAAATATTAAAAATTTTAAAGACCAACTTTAAGAGAACGAATATCAAATCTTCGGCATATCCTCCTCCTTTAACTCAGCTATATCTAAGCCTCTTAAATAGGTTAATGACACCATTATGTTAGAATGCCCCATCGCAGCCTTTAGCTTCTCTATTGAGCAACAAATAAGCACTATTTATAATCAAAAAAAACACCCTCTATTCAGGAGGGTGTTTTCTTAAATTGATAAGTGAAATTCAATTTTAATTCATTTTAAAGTCTGAATTTTTTGATTTTACAATCATATAAACAAAAATTAAGGCTAAAGCTAAGTGTGCATATCCGTATTGCGCAGGAATATCAGTTCTTAATTGAAGAATAATATACCCTTGTAGGCTATTTAGGACAATAATTGAAAGGGCAATTTTTCTGGCTAAATGGACAGCCGCTATGTTCTTTGAATCATAAGTGATTTTACTTGGAAAAGATATAATTGCTGCACATAAAAAGGCAACAATAGTTAAAAGATTTCCGTAATCACCAGTCAAATAAAACTGACTTGATTCTCCCATTACAGGAATAAGAGAGAATAGAAAAGTACCTAAAAGTAAGTTTCTACGATTCATTTTAATCGCTCCATAGGCAGCTATTGCAATCGTTACAATGCTACTTACAGTAAAAAAAATTGATAATGCATCCATATTAAATATTTATTGATTTAGTATTTCAATATAATGAATAACAGTTTATTGCAATGAAATATTTACTTTAACCTACTAAGCTTAATAAAATGAAAAATTTATTATCCCTATTACTATCTATTTCAATAATTGGCTGTAATCAATCGTCAACAGAAAAGTTAAATGGGCAATCTGAACAAATTGAGATAGATGTTAAAATGTATTCAGAACTTTGGGATAGATTCCTTTCTGGAGAAACAGACGCAATAAGTGAATTAACTTTTACAGAAGACGTGGTTGTAGTTACAGAGCAAGGTAATATAGAAGGAATAGAAGCAGTCAAAGATTTTTATCTTAACTACTTAGAGGGTTTTTCAGAAATAGAATTTACCATAATAGATGCCTTTGGAAGAGGAGATAAATTAATCAAACATTACAATTTTAAAGGAAAGCATACAGGAAACTTTATGGGAATTCCTGCAACGGGTAATTACCTAAATCTTTCTGGAACAACAATAGTTACTATGAGAGATGGAAGGATTGCCAGAGAACAAGACTTTTTCAATATGCAATCCTTATTAGACCAACTACAAAATAGTAAAGGGGAAGTGACTGTAGATGAATATCAACCCATTAATTAGTTCTCATCTTATCCTTGAGGACATTTTTTAAATCATTCAAAGTAATTAAATAGTACTTCAGCGCAGCAATGCGGGTGTTGTAATATCTCATCTGAACTAAAAGCTCGGTTTGTAAGCTTTTATCCCTTTGAAATATCTTATGTAACTCTTCAAGATATTTTGTTAGGGTAACTTCGTTGTTTTCTCCACTTAAAATAATTCTTGGATAATTAGAGGTTATTAAGTTGATTAAATTGATTTTTAACGACTTTTCATACTCCACCGTTGACTTAACTAAACCAAAGTCTTGATTATGTAAACGGGTTAGTAAATCCGATATTTCCTGTGAATTAATATATTTCAAATCTCCTGTGTTCACCATAGATTCATATCTATTCATAGGAGGGGAAAAATCCCGATAATAAATCAAATTATATTCCACCCTACTTTTACTTATTGCAATACTTTCTATTGCATCTGTATCTAAATCCTCCTTTAAAAGATTGGAGTAAATCTCAATGTCTTGATTCCAAATCTTCAGTCTTTCATTAGAATAATTTTCTATCTCTTGG
>JBJOIA010000005.1:0-4152 GCA_046047395.1 Bacteroidota bacterium
TTTATTTTAAATTTCCGCGATGCCCTTGAATTAGTTTCCAACAAAGAAGATAAATTTTGGATGGAAAAATATATGCGAAATCAATTCAAGTTTTTCGGGTTAAAATCAGAGCCAAGGAGATTAATCTACCAAGATTTCAAAAAATCAATTCCAAAGAATATTGATTTTATGGATTTTGCAGATATTTTATTTAATCTTGAAGAAAGAGAATGGAAATACATCGCTATGGATTTTCTAATTTCTCAAAAGAAAAATTTCGATCATCGTATTCCAGAATTAATGGAAAAATGGGGAAATACAGACCCTTGGTGGGATACAGTTGATCATATCGCTCCTAAGATTTTAGGGCCTTATTTTCTTAAATTTCCTGAAAATAGAAACTATTGGGTAAAAAGATGGATGAAATCACCCAATTTTTGGCACCAACGCTATTGTATTATTTTTCAACTTATGTATAAAAAAGAAATGGATACGGATTTATTGTCCACCATTATTTTACAACAAAATAGTTCTAAAGAATTTTTTATTCAAAAAGCAATTGGATGGGTATTAAGACAATACGCAAGAACAAATCCAGATTGGGTAATTGATTTTTGTGAAAATAATACTTTAGCCCCTCTTAGTAGAAGAGAGGCCTTAAGAAGATTGAAATAAGCACTTACTGAATCCCTTTTTTCATCAAGGCTAATTCATGTGCAGTATCATATTGTGAACGTAAATTAGACCAATCGAATGTATCTGCTATACTTTCTACTCGGTTTCTTTGCATGGTTCTTTCTTTTTGGTTTTGCTGTACAAATTTGAATAATTTATCAACCATTTCATTCACTGCATTTTGATAGCTTTGATTTTCCCTGTCTATAACATTTACACCCCATTCTTCATAGTCCTTCATAATGGACATCATATAGGCACCGAAACCAGATAAATTAGAGGTTACAGTTGGTACTCCTCGTGCAATGCATTCCAATGGGGTATAGCCCCATGGTTCATAATAGGAAGGGAAAATTCCTAAATTACATCCCCGAACAAATTGTCCATAATCTAATCCAAACAAAGGATTGGTAGAAACAATAAAATCAGGATGATAAACCACTTTTACTCTATCGTCTCCATAATTTATCAAACCTGTTCGAACTAAATTTTTAATTATATCATCTTCTTCTTTCAAGAAATGCGTTACGATTTTGGGTAATTCTTTTCTTTTCCAAGATTGAATAGTTCTTTTTAAACGCAATTTCCAATAATCATCAATGAATTCATTAATATTTGGCAATTTTGGATCAGAAGAGGATGTTGAATGAATAAATAATTTTTCTGCAATTTCTTTATTAATTGAGTCACAAGTTTCTCTAATTTCATCCAATACTGCACTTGAATGTAAAACCTCAGGATCAATATTGTGATAAGGTCTTTTCGTTATGAAAAACATTACCACAGTCTTTTTTGAACCGTGTTTTTTCATTTTTTTATTCAATTCTGCAAGTGCATCTATACATAGATTATATCCCTTATTGGTGAATTCATATCTCCCAGATGTGAAAAAATAAAGGGTATTTTCCAAATCAAAGGGTTGATTTTGGAAAAAATGACCCATTACAAATTTGTCGATATGTTTTTTATATCGCGTATGAAGGATTTGATGCTCATGCATAGCCGCAAAGCGCTGGATGTTCAAGCCATTGGGTAATTGAACATCTGGATTCCTTCCTAAAAATACCTTACATTCTTGAGCCGTAATTTCTGAAACCGTTGTCATTACATCTGAAAGAATTGCTGCTTTTCTTTCAAATGTTGCTTGAGGTTCAATATTATATCTTTTTGCTTCCTCCAACCAATCATATTCCTCTATTTTATCATAGAAATTTTCTACATTTCCAGCAATATATCTACCTAACATGGTGGCATGCGTAGTAAAAACTGTAGCAATTTTTAATTTTTTTAATTTTATATCAGGTAGACAAGTGGCAGCCATCCATTCATGAAAATGTGCAATTACATTTAATTTTCTAGTAGAATTTTTGGATAATAATTCCATGAAAATTAAAGTTAATTCTCCAAATGCTATTGTTTGATCAACTAATTCTTCCGCGCCTAAAGTAGAAATTTTATGGTCTCTCCATATTCTGCCTTTTAAGGAATTGACATCCTTAAGCATATTGTCAATCTCAAATAAAATTATCTTAGGCTTGCCTGTGATTATCCAATAACCATAATGAACTTTATGTCCCATTTCTCGCATTTCCAAAATAGATTTTTCAATGGGATCTTCTCCTAATTCATTAATTTCTTCAAATTCATTTAAAGCGGTTGATTCAAAATAAGGTCCAATTAAATTATATTTTTCTCCCCATTCCTCTACCATGGATGGTACCTTAGTTCTTAAAACGGTATAAATCCCTCCCACTTGGTTACAAGTTTCCCAAGCAATTTCAATTAAATGATTTTTTTTTGTAGATTTTTTCGACTTCGCCTTCGTTGTTGCCATATATATTATTTTAAATAATAATCACTATCAATGGTTTTGGTTTCTCCATTTTTGGTTAAAGTAAAGTTAAAACCTTTTTGGATTGAATATGCACCTATTTCACCTTTTTTATTCAAAGCTAAATAACCTACTTGAAAATCCAAAACTTTATTCTTCTTAACTATCCTTAAAATTGCTTCTTCACATGCTTTTTGTGGACTCAACCCTTGTCGCATTAACTCTACAATTAAAAATGAACCCAAGGTTTTCATTACAAATTCTCCCATTCCAGTAGCACATGCTCCTCCAATTTCATCATCTACAAACATTGCTGCACCGATAATTGGAGAATCGCCAACCCTCCCATGCATTTTAAAGGCTAAGCCAGAGGTAGTACAAGCTCCAGCCATTTCACCTTTTTTGCCAATTCCTAGCATCCCAATTGTATCATGTCTTTCAATATTTATGATGGGTTTATATTGGCTTTTTTCCTTCCATTTTTCCCATTGTAATTTTGAATTTTCAGTAAGTAAATTTTCACTTCTGAAACCTTGAGATAAGGCAAATTCATAAGCTCCCCTTCCTGAAAGCATCACATGAGGAGTTTTTTCCATCACAGCTCTTGCTACAGAAATAGGGTGCATGATATTTTCTAAAAATGTTACAGAACCAGCATTTCCTAAATGATCCATAATGCAAGCATCCAAGGTTACATGACCTTCCCGATCAGGCAGCCCTCCATAACCAACAGAAATATCGTTTGGATCTGCTTCAGGAATTTTTACTCCCGCCTCTACAGCATCTAATGCCATCCCATTTTTCATTAAATTTTCCCATGCCGCAATATTTGCTTTTTTATTATTCCATGTTGATAGTATTATTGAATTTGCATTTTCTTTAATATTTTTTGTTGCTAATGAACCAGTTAAGCCAATTAATGTACTTGATTGAATAAATTTTCTTCTTTTCATAGTATCTTATTTTTGGAAATTTAAATTGAATTTATCAAATTGTATTTAAACTATAAAATATTTAACTTTTTAATAATTATTTTTAATGAAAACTTCATCAAGGTTATTGTTTTTAATAATAGCTATCCTATTTACTTCCGCCTTAAATATTTCAATCGGTCCTTTGCCTCCTTTAGGAAAATTTTTAAGTCCATACCAAGGTTTTTGGCAAAACTTGGTCGAAAAATCCTCTGATAATGAACTAATTAATTTAGATATTCCCGGTTTAAATGCTGAAGTGGAGGTTGTAGTAGATGAAATGGGTGTGCCTCATATTTTTGCCCAAAATGATCACGATTTATACCTGGCTCAAGGTTATTTTACAGCTAAGGATAGATTATGGCAAATGGAATTTCAAACCCATTTTGCAGCTGGTAGAATTTCTGAAATTGTTGGTAAAAAAGGATTGGAATCAGACAAGTATCAGCGTAGAATGGGAGCAGTCTATGGGGCTGAAAATGCTATGTTAGGCATGGAAAATGATCCTAAAAATCTAGAAGTATTACAAGCCTATGCTGATGGAGTAAATGCCTATATTGAGTCATTACAGCCTAAAGATTATCCGGTTGAATATAAATTATTGAATTATGCTCCTGAGAAATGGTCCCCAATTAAGACGGCATTTTTCTTGAAAAATATGACTTTTGTTTTGGCCTCTGGTTCAAATGACCTTTA
>JBJOIA010000006.1:0-27099 GCA_046047395.1 Bacteroidota bacterium
TCCTATTTATTACAAGTATTTGGAGATTTGGAAATATGGGAGGAGAATTTATCCCTGAATTAAACGAGGGGGATTTCGCAGTGGAAACTTTATTACCAACGGATGCATCATTATCTCAAAGTATCGAAATGAATAATGAGTCCCAAAAATTTTTATTAAAGGAGTTTCCAGATGAAATAATTTCTATTACCTCTCGAATAGGGGCTTCAGAAATTCCTACGGATCCAATGGGAATAAATAATTGTGACCTTATCATTCAATTATCAGAACCGAAGCATTGGAAAAAGGCAAATTCTTATGAAGAATTAGCACAAAAAATGGATGATGCACTCAATGTTTTTCCTAATATCAACTTTGAATTTACACAGCCAATTCAAATGCGTTTCAATGAATTAATTGGGGGTTCAAAATCTGATATTGCTATTAAAATTTTTGGTGAAGATTTGAACATTTTATTTAATGAAGCAAGTGCCTTTGCGAAAAAAATTGCCTCAGTTGAGGGAATTGGAGATTTAAAGGTTCAGCAAATTGATGGAATTCCACAAATATTTATCAAACCAAATAGAAAAAAATTAGCTCAATTTGGGGTAAGTATGGATGATATCAATTTATATACGCGAACGGCTTTTGCGGGAGAAAATATCGGTTCTGTATTAGAGGGAGAAAAAAGATTTGATCTAAGTTTAAGATTGAATAGTAAATACCGAATGAATATAGAAAATATAAAATCTTTGGCAATCCCTTTAAAAAATGGGGGGACAGTACCATTTTCTGCATTAGCTGATATAGAATATAAATCTGCGCCAGTAGAGATTTCAAGAGATAATGCGAAAAGAAGAATTTCGATAGGGATTAATGTGAGAAATAGAGACATTCAATCTGTTGTGGAGGATATTCAAAAAATTGAAAAATCTGAATTAAACTTACCTAGTGGGTATTTCATTGAATATGGAGGAACATTTGAAAATCTAAAGGCTGCAAAGGACCGATTAATGATAGTGGTACCCTTGGCATTGGTAATTATTTTTATATTATTATTTTTTACCTTCCAATCTTTATTAGATGCAGGGATTATTTATTTAGCAATTCCTTTATCTGCTATTGGTGGTATATGGTCTTTAAGTTTGAGAGACATGCCCTTTTCCATTTCAGCGGGAATTGGCTTTATCGCCCTTTTTGGTGTAGCAGTTCTTAACGGAATCGTATTGTTATCTTATTTTAAGGAGTTAAAGGACACAACAGAATTATCCATTAAAGAAATTGTATTAAAAGGAGTAAGCACTCGTTTTAGACCTGTATTATTAACTGCTGCGGTAGCTTCCCTAGGTTTCTTACCAATGGCATTAAGCATGGCACCAGGTGCTGAGGTACAAAAACCCCTAGCAACGGTTGTCATAGGGGGCCTAATTACCGCAACTATTCTAACGCTTTTGGTTCTTCCAACCGTCTATTATTTTATCTATTCTAAAATGAAAATTAGGGTCTCAAAGGCTGCAATCATTGCAATGTTTTTAATACTGGGTTTCTCAAGTTATGCCCAAACCAATATAATAAGTTTGGAAGAATGTATTCAAATTGGGAAGAAAGAAAATTTATGGATTAAGCAAGGAAATTTGAATTATCAATCAGCCTTGGAATTGATTAATTCTGGTAAAGAAATTGGTAAAACGATGGTAGATTACCAATTTGGTAAAACCCAATTACCTACTAATAATGATTATTATTTATCCGTGGCACAAAGCATTCCTTGGCCAGGTTTAATCAAAAAACAAATTGAATATTTGGAAAGTCAGTCAAATTTGGAATTAAAAAATCAATTGGTCATTCAAACAATGGTAATTTCAGCAATTAGGAATTATTATACTGAATTAGTGATACAAAATAAATTAATGGATTATTATTTGAGCCAAGAAAAACTATTTAGTAATTCGATGGAGGCGGCCAAGAAAAGTTTTGAAGTTGGTAGCACCGGTCAGCTCCCATTTATAAGTTTAGAGGCAAATTGGAAGGAATATCAGGTAAAAATTAGTCGTTTAAAAAAAGATATTGAAATTAGTTATGCTACCTTAAAGTTTTGGATGAATTATGATAAGGAATTCCAAGTAGAGGATAATGCAGAAATTGATGAGGTTTCTTTATTAAATGCGTCCATTTATACCAATCCAACCTTGGGGGTTTTAGAGTCAGAATTGAATTCAAAAAAAATAAAAATCGATTTAGAAAAGCAAAAATTAAAGCCTGAATTTAAAATTGGGATTGTTAATCAAAGTATCGAAGGAATTAAAAACCAGCCGGCAATAATGGCTGGAATAAATATTTCTCTTTTCAAAGGTGCGCAAAAAGCACAAATTCAATCTGCTCAAAAAGCTTTTGAATCTAAAGAATTAGAATTAGCCTATAAAAAATCTAATTTAGAATTAAGTCATTCAAATCTTTTGAAGGAATTAATTAAATCGAATCAAACGATTGAATATTACGAAATAACAGGCCTATCGCAAGCGGAAATTTTAGAAAAAAATGGATTAGAATCCTATAAATTAGGGGAAATCACTTATTTAGAATTTGCACAATTAGTGAACCAGGCTTGGAAAATCCGAGAAGCTTATTTAAAAGAGCTTCAAAATAAAAATAAAATTTTAGTAGAAATTGAAAACTTGATAGGATATGAAGAATAATATAATTTTGGCCCTAATTTGTTTTACAATCTTTTCCTGTGGAAAAACGGAAGGGATTACGGAAGAAAAAAAGGAAATATCTGTAAATGAAATAGAATTAAGCAGTGAGCAAATTGCTAACTTAAATCTACAGACTGATACTTTATTAAAGGCAAATTTACCTTTAAGTATTTCAGTAATTGGCAATATCGATATCCCCCCCAATGATATAACAGAAATTTCCTTACCCATAACAGCAAGAGCTATTTCAATGAAAGAATTATTGCCGGGAAAACCGCTTGAAAAAGGGGAATTTTTAGCAGAATTTGAAAGTTATGAATTTCTTGATTTACAAGAAAAATACCTTTCAGTAAAAGCAGAACTTGAAGCTAATTTAAAAGAATTGGATCGACAAAAATCTTTGTTAAAGGATCAGATTACCTCTCAAAAAGAATTTGATAATATTAATTATAAAGTAAAATCTAATCAATCTATTTTAGAAAGTTTAAGATTGAAACTAGAAACTTTAAATATAGATATTAACAAATTAAACAAAGGTGAAATTGAACATACCATAAAAATTATTTCCCCTTTTAAAGGAAATATAGGAATGGTGAATATTACTTTAGGAAAAACCTATAATTCTTCAACCTCTTTAGTAAGCATTTTAAAGTCTGAACATTTACATGCTGAATTAAAAGTTTATGAAAAGGATATTTCCTCAGTAAGTAAAGGGAATAAAGTATTTATTCAAAATCTAAATGGCGAAAAATATCTGTCTAAGGTATTTTTAATAGGAAAGACCATTGATCCAAACGAACGATTTGTTTCAGTACATTCTCATTTTGAAAATGAAAAGGACCAAGATAATTTTATTTTGGGGCAGCAGGTAAACGCTGAAATAATCTTGGATAATAAAATCCAAACGGTGATTCCGATTGAAGGACTTATTCAGAATGGAGAAAATGGTTATATCTTTTCTATTGAAGGAAATAGAATTTATAAAAATCCAGTGAGTATTCAAGGCCAGTTTAAAGAATATATTTCTATTTTACCTAATGGTAAAATAAACGGGAAAATCATATTAAACCAGGCTTCTGGAATAATGAATATTTTCAACCAAGAATAAATAATTAATCTATAGAAAGGTTCGGGCGTGAGGATTGGTAAAGTGCATACCAGTCTTCATGCTCTAATTCGATATTGAAGGCCTCAACAATATTATTAATTCTATTTTCTTCTAAAGTTCCAATTAGAGGAAGTGCCCCTAATTTTAAAATCCAAGCAACTGCCAAAGATTCGACGGAAGATTGATATTTTTCAGAGAATTCTTTTAATTTTTTTCTAATTTTTAGAGCCTTTTCATCTGTTCCTTTTTCTATTCTTCCACCGGCTAAAGGAGAGACAGCCAATGGACGCATAAATTTTTGTTTGGTATAATCTAGGATGCCGTTTTCAAAAGCTTTTGTATCTAATAGATTAAAATCTACATGATTCGAAACTATAGGAAAATCAATTAATGATTCCAATAATTGATGTTGATAAACTGAGAAATTGACAATTCCTATATTCTTTACCTTCCCTTCCCGAATCATTTTTTGTAATTGAAAAGCTGTCTCCTCAATATTAGATATCGCATCGAGGTTTTCTAATAGAAATAAGTCTAAATAATCTGTATTCAAATACTTCAAAGAATTTTCTAAAGAAACCTGAATATGTTTTGCAGAAGTATTTATATGATGAACTTTGTAACTATTTCTTAAGGAAGGAACGCAAATCCCTGCTTTTGAACTAAGAATTATTTCATCTCTATTTATAGACTTATTCTTAATCAATTTGCCAAAAGCTTCCTCAGCTTGGTAATCCCCATATCTATCTGCATGATCAAAAGTATTGATTCCTTTTTCTAAACAAAAATCAACTAATTTTTGAATTTTATTTGAATCTAAATCTGCTGCAGACCATCTCCAAAAACCGTAAATAGCAGGAGATACTTTAGGTCCTGAATCACTCAGGTATATTTTTTCCATTTTAATTTAATATTTTTATAGTGGCATCCAACAAACTTAGACAAGTAAAATCTGCCTTTGTTTCCACAGAGAAATCGGCAATTCGAATGGTTTTTAAATTTACTTTTTTACCTGCCTCAATATCTCTTTCATGATCTCCAATCATCCATGATTCCTCAACATCAATATCGAATTTTGCAATTCCTCTTTCAATCATTAAGGAACTTGGTTTTCTGATTAAAGATTGTGTGTCGTATTTTTCATGATAAGGACAAAAATATAATTCATCCAATTCTACCCCCGTTCTTCTTTGAATTTCTTCATGAACCCAAATAACATCTTCCCTTTTATAAATTCCTTTTGCTATACCGCTTTGATTGGTAATTACAATTAATTTATAACCAGCATCCTTTAATTTTAGTAAGGCTTCAGAAACACCCTCAAGAATAAAAAGTTTTTCTGCAGACCAAACATAATCTACAAAATCTTTATTCAAAACCCCATCACGATCCAAAAATACAGCTTTATTTTTCTGCATATTTTAGAATAATCTATCCCAAGGAATTCTACTTACAATTAAAATTAGGGCTAAAGCATATAATTTCCAGGCCCTCTTATGTCTTTCTTGGCTATCTGCTGATTTCTTATTTTTAGAATATGCAATCGTGATTAAAATCACAGCTAAAATATTGACAAAAATATGCTCAACTGCGAAATATCTTAGGCTAGAATCCTTCATTGCCGCACCAAAATTTTGGAAGGCTTGCTGTGTTACCGGACTTAAAAATAAATATAAAACAATCCCAATTAATAATTGAGTATGCGCAGAAATTAAGAAAAATAAACCCGATTTACGGTCAGAATCCGTGAATTCAGTATTATTTCTTGAACCTTGAATTCCTCTAATAATGGCTAAAATTCCAAAGACCAAAACAGCCCAACGAAGAATGGAATGGATTTGTAAAACAAGTGCGTACATATTCTTTCAGTTTTTTTACAAATATAAATTATTTATCTGATTTAATTGAAATTTGAGCTTCTTCCCATAAAATTTAGTAATTTTATAAAAAATTAAATTAGATGGCATCATCATCCAAACTATTGGCCCTTATAAATGGGCGTTGTCCACAATGTCATGATGGAAGGGTTTTTAAATATCGCTGGTTTAATGTTATTAAATTTTCCGAAACAAATGAGAAATGCCCCGTTTGTGAGGTAAAATACGAGGTAGAACCCGGATTTTGGTTCGGTGCAATGTATGTTTCGTATGCCTTTACTATTGGAATTATGTTGGTTGGCGCAATTATAATTTATAATTTTTTCAACGATCCCCCTGCTATGGGCTATGTAGTACCAATTGTGACTGTTTCATTAATAATGGTACCATTTAATTTTAGAATGTCTCGTGTTTTATTTTTACATTTATTCTCTGGAATAAAATATCGAATAAATAAATAAATAAAACCATGAAGATCCTTGATCTTTATATTTTAAAGAAATTTTTAAAAACATATTTGTTCGCAGTATTAATTATTGTGGTCATCGTCATGGTCATTGATTATACTGAGAAAACAGATGATTTTATCCGTAAAAATGTTCCTTTAAAAGAGATTCTATTCGACTATTATCTTAATTTTATCCCCTATTGGGCAAATTATATTAGTCCATTAATGGTTTTTATCGCTACTGTATTTTTTACAGCTAATATGGCGGCAAGGACGGAAATCATTGCTTCATTAAGTACTGGAATAAGTTTTACTCGATTGATGCGACCTTACTTAATTGGGGCATCAATTATTTCCGTATGGACATTTATCATGATGGGTTGGATAGTGCCAAATGCCAATAAAATCCGAGTTCCATTTGAAAATAAATATATTAATTCAAATTATTTCTTCGACAAAAGAAATTACCATGTAAAAATTGGTCCGGATTTATATGCTTATTTAGAATCATATGATAATAATTTCAAAATTGGATATCGTTTTACTCTGGAAAAAATTAAAGGAATTGATATTGAAAGAAAGATTTCCGCGGATAGGATTCTTTGGGATACGACCCATAAAAAATGGAGTTTAATGAATTACCAATTAAGAATTGATGAGCAAGGGAAAAAATTTGTAGAATCTGGGGTCAAATTGGATACTGCTTTAAACCTTAGTCCAAAAGATTTTGAGAATAAACATTTAATTCAGGAAACTTTCACTCTACCTGAATTAGATGAACATATAAAATTGGTTGAATCAAGGGGTTCCGAGGGTATAGAGATTTTTTTAATTGAAAAATACCTCCGATTTACCAATCCGATTTCAGCCATAATTTTAACTATCATTGGATTTCTGGTTTCCGCGAGGAAGTCTCGGGGTGGAGTGGGCTATAGAATAGCCCTTGGTTTTACGCTAGCGTTCGTTTATATCATGTTTTTTATCATGAGTAAAGGAATCGCTGAAGGGGGAGGAATGCCGCCTATACTGGCTGTTTGGCTCCCTAATATCATTTTTAGTATGATTGGCATAGGACTTTATTATTCCCTCCCTAGATAATTCATGAAAACAAACCCTTCTTTCTTAGATTACCTTAAAATCCATTTTATCGTAATTCTATTCGCCTTTACAGCTATTTTAGGAAACGCTACCTCTGCAAATTCGCTGACAATTGTTTTCTTTCGCTGTTTAATTACAACAATAGGATTATATTTTCTAATTCAAAATTTTAGAAATAATAACATTCGAAAGCCAATTAAGCGTGTTTGGATAATCAATGGAATCTTTATTTCTATTCACTGGTTATTGTTCTTCGGAGCCGCAAAAGTATCAACCATTGCGATGTGTTTAGCAGGACTTTCAACACAAACCTTTTGGACTTCACTCATGGAGCCGATTTATTTCAAAAAATCAATTGATCCATTTGAAGTGATAATGGGTATCATTGTTATTATTGCCCTTTCAATTATCTATTTTTCAGATTTATCTGCTTGGATAGGATTAGTAATGGGAATTTCATCCGGATTTTTTGGTGCCTTGTTTTCAGTAATTAATGGAAAATTTAAAAACTATGATCCAAAATTAATCACCATTTACGAGATGGGGACTGCCTCAATCATTACTGGAGTTTTCTGGCTAGGCGGTTTAATCTTCAGTGGTAAGGCTTTCATCCCTATGGGTTTGGATTGGTTATGGATTTCAATTCTTGCACTAATTTGTACGGTTTATGCTTTCACAGAAATAATAAAACTATATAAGGTATTTACTGTATTTTCGGTAAACCTAATTATTACCCTAGAACCTGTTTATGGTATTATTTTAGGCTATTTAATTTTTAGAGAAAAAGAGATTATGCCAACATCCTTTTATTGGGGAACGGCCTTATTACTTTCCACTGTAATTGCACACCCCATTCTAAAAAGATACCAAAAAAGAAAATTAACTAAACTGCAAAATCTTTAACCATTAACTGAATCGTCCTACGATTATTAAATTCGTTTATACTCATGTGATAGGCAATTTTTATTGGAATATTGGATCTCCAGGCTTCCATTAATCCTTCATAATAATCTCCCTTTGAAAAAAACGAGACAGCTTCATGACTCGCTTTTAGGGAACTTGCTCCAACCTTCAATTTAATATGAGCATCTTTCATTAAAAAAGGTTGTTCACAAATATATAAATCCTCTGAAACGAAAACTGGCTCCATATTTTCTGGTCCAAAAGGAGATAGTCGGGTTAAGAATTTATCATAAAAATTAATATTTACTGCCTCTATAGGCATCGTGTAATCGATGTATAAGACTTCCTTTCTAAGTCCTCCTTCTAAACCTTTTTTACATACACCCTCAAATTTTTCTTTGAAGGCCTCTAATTGATCAAAATTAAGCGTTAAACCAGCAGCATGGGTATGACCACCAAATTGTACTAATAAATCCGAGCATTCTTCTAAGGCATGATGAATATCAAAACCCTTAACAGAACGCGCAGAACCTACAATTTTATCCCCAGATTGTGTAAGTACCAGGGTCGGACGATAATATTTATCCTGAATTTTACTTGCGACAATACCAACAACCCCTTTATTAAAATTTGGATTAAAAACGACAGTTGAAAATTGAGATTCCGCTTGGTCCATACTTTCAAAATATTTTAGGGAATCTGCTACCATTGATTTTTCCACCAATCTTCTTTCTTCATTATGTTTGAGAATGACATTGGCTAGATTTTCAGCTTCCAAGATATCTATGGCAAGAAATACTTTTACTGCCTCATGGGCATGATCCATTCTTCCAGCGGCATTAATAACTGGGGCCACACCAAAAACAAGATCACTCACCTGAAATGGGGCTTTCCTTCCTGCCTTTCTAAGTAAATACGCTATCCCAGGATTTGGATTATTTTCTAAAACCTTTAAACCAAAATAAGCCAAAGTTCTATTCTCTCCGACCATCGGTACAATATCAGCACCAATACTAAGAACCATTAAATCAAGTTTTGAAAATAAGGTTTCAAAACCTAAATCATGTTGAATACAAAATGCTTGTAAGAGTTTAAACCCTACCCCACATCCTGTAAGTTCTTTAAAAGGGTATTGACAATTTTCCCTTTTAGGATCCAAAACAGCTATGGCCTTTGGAAGGTTTTGCTCATCTGGTAAATGATGATCGCAAATAATAAAATCTATTCCATTTGCATTACACCAAGCTACTTTATCCTTTGATTTCACTCCACAATCCAAAGAAATAATTAAGGAATAACCATTATCTCTTGCATATTCTATACCAGCCTGTGAAACACCATAACCTTCCGTAAAACGATCAGGAATATAATAATCACAATCTGCACCTATTTCAGCAATAAAACTATAAAATACTGCTACCGCTGTAGTTCCATCAACATCATAATCCCCATAAACCAAAATCTTTTCTCCAGATTCAATCGCTACAGATAAACGCTCCACAGCTTTATCCATATCTTGCATCAAAAAAGGATCGTGAAGGTCTTTAATATCCGGAACGATAAATGATTTCGCCTCCTCAAAATTTCGTATTCCCCTGTCCAATAACAATTTTAAAAAAGCCTCATTCTTGGTCCCTTGTAATTCATTACTCAATTTTGCCAAATCTTCCTTTGAAGGTTCCGGTAAAAATTCCCATAATTTCTTACTTTCAATTTTCATGCCATAAATATAATTGAATCAAGGCGGTAATTCATTTTTATTTGAAAAATATCAACTAACTAATTATTTTTCATAATTTTAAGGCATGATTCTTCGAACTGAAAATTTAGTGAAAAAATATGGCCAAAGATTAGTCAATGACCATATCTCCTACCAAGTAGAACAAGGTGAAATTGTTGGATTATTAGGACCAAATGGCGCTGGTAAAACAACCTCTTTCTACATTGCAACAGGATTAGTAAAACCAAATTCTGGAAAAGTATACCTAGATGATCAAGATGTTACTTCCTTGCCAATGTATAAAAGAGCTAGGATGGGTATTGGATACTTAGCCCAAGAGGCGTCCGTCTTTCGAACCCTCTCAGTGGAAGAAAATATTATGGCAGTTTTAGAAATGAAAGGGCATTCAAAACTAGAAATTAAGGAAAAAACAGACCAACTTTTAGAAGAATTTTCCCTAACACATGTTAGAAAAAGTCAGGGTCAAGTTCTCTCTGGCGGGGAAAGAAGAAGAACAGAAATTGCCCGAGCTTTAGCAGTAAATCCTAAATTTATCCTTTTAGATGAACCTTTTGCCGGAGTAGACCCCATCGCCGTAGAAGAAATCCAAACAATTGTTGCTGGACTAAAATTTAAAAATATTGGGATATTAATAACAGACCATAATGTAGATGAAACCCTTTCAATTACAGATAGGGCTTATCTTTTATTTGAAGGAAAAATATTGAAAGCAGGAACGCCAAAAGAATTGGCTGATGATGAACAGGTAAGAAAATTATATTTAGGCAAAAACTTCCAATTGCGGACAAAATAAAATGGAAAAAAAGACAAAAGCAATTCATGGATATGAAATTAAGGATGAAACCGCTCATGCTGTAATGCCTCCCATTTACCTTTCAACAACCTTTGAAAGAGCAGAAGATGGAAGCTATCCCAAGGGCCATATGTATTCTAGAAATTCAAATCCAAATAGAATAGCCTTTGAAGAAAATTTAGCAATTTTAGAAAATGGAATTGGTGCTTTGGCCTTTAGTTCTGGCCTTGCAGCAGTAAATGCTATTTTTCAATGTCTAAAATCCGGTGAACATATTCTTTTTCCAAAAGTAGGCTATTATGCTTCCTATAAATTAGCAGAGGAAATCCTCGGGCCCTGGGGCCTGGAAATTTCCCAGGTTGATATGAATGATTTGAATGCAATAAAACATGCTATTCAGCCAAATACAAAACTCATTTGGGTAGAAACTCCTGCTAATCCCTTATTAGAAATATATGATATAAAATCAATATCCGAATTGGCCAAATTAAACGGGGCCAAAGTTGCCGTTGATAATACAATCGCTAGCCCATTTCTCCAAAATCCTTTAGACCTTGGAGCAGATTTTGTTATGCATTCAACTACAAAATATATTGGCGGACATTCTGATATCCTCGGAGGTGCGGTGGTATATAAAACAGAAGACCAATGGTCTCATCGAATGAAAAGGGTTCAAATTTTAATGGGTTCAACTCCCAACCCAATGGATTGCTATTTATTAAATAGAGGGCTTAAAACCCTTGGTGTTCGAATGCTAGAACATTCAAAAAATGCCCTAGCCTTAGCAGAATATTTAGAAACACATCCTTTAGTAGAAAAAGTGATTTATCCAGGATTGAAAAGTCATATAAACTTCGAATTAGCTAAAAAACAAATGCCAAAGGGACAGTCTGGTATGATTGCGGTTCTTTTTAAACTAAATGAAGAAGAAACAAGAAAACTTGCTCATAAACTACCTTTGTTTAAAGCTGCCACTTCTTTAGGTGGTGTAGAAAGTTTGGTTGAACATAGAAAATCTATAGAAGGTCCCAACAGCACAACACCTGGAAACTTATTACGTTTTTCTATTGGACTAGAAGACATAGAAGATTTAAAAGAAAGCTTTAAAAATTTATAAATATGAAAAAATTATTAATTCTTAACCTATTCGCCTTTTTATTATTTATTTCCCTTGATACAAAGGCACAAGATCCAGTCATTACATTGAACGGAAAAACAATATCCAAAACTGAAATGGAAGCTATTAATCCAGAATTAATAGAATCTGTAAATGTTTGGAAAGGAGAAAACGCCCTAAAAAAATATGGAGAGACGGCTATTAATGGATATATTGAAATCAAAACAATTCAACCAGACGTAGATGCCCAATTCCCAGGAGGAATGATTGAATTAGGGAATTTTTTAAGTAAAACGCTAGATTCTAAAATGATTAAAAGTGAAGGTCCAATTACTAGTTTTGTTCAGTTTACAGTGGAAAAAACTGGAACCTTATCAAATTTTAAAATTGTGAAATCTGGAAGTCCTGAATGGGATGAGATTGCAATCAATGCAATAAAACAAAGCCCCGATTGGAAGCCAGCAGAAAAAAACGGATCAGCAGTTCCAAGTATTTATACCCTGCCAATCCGTTATTTGAAAGATCAGATGAAATAATTACCAAAACATAGGAATCTCAATTAATAATACTTGGGATTCCTTGTTAAATTTTATTTCCAAATTTTTTGTTTCGGTGATTCCAACTGCATCTCTTCGTGATAATATTTTCCCATCCACTTCAATTTCCCCATCTACTACCATAATATAAGCTCCTTGATTTTCCTGATGAAATTCATAAGATAAGCTTTTCCCAGCATCAGATTTAGTCATATTGAAATAGGTATCTGCATTTACTTGCAAAGAATCAATATCTGTACCTAGAGGAGAAACCAAGGTCTTCCACTGATTTTTATATTCCAATACATCAAATTTTCTTTGATCATATCTCGGTTCTATATCTTTATGCTTAGGCATTACCCAAACCTGAAATAATTTCAAAGCCTCCTTCGAAGAAGCATTTTTTTCGGAATGATAAATTCCCGTACCTGCAGACATTACCTGTACCTCACCAACCCCCACAACCCCGCTAGTTCCTGTAGAATCTTCATGTGCAACCGCACCCTCCAATGGAATTGTAATAATTTCCATATTATCATGTGGATGTCTACCAAAACCCATACCAGGCGCAATAAAATCGTCATTCAAAACTCTTAATGCCCCGAAATGAATCCTGCTCGGATCATAATAATTAGCAAAACTAAAACTATAATTAGCCTTTAACCAGCCATAATCGGCTGTTCCACGTGTGTTTGCTGGGTATAATATCGATTTCATAAATTTCTTTTTATTTATTAACCAGAATTTTTAAAAAAAAGTTTTACAAAAAAAAAGTCGCCTCATCAGGCGACCCTTTTTATAACCTTAAATTCAATATTATAAGTACTGATTAGCATTTCCAGAATTTAAATCTTCAAATGCTTCTTTTAATCGTGCAACGAAAGTCTCTTCTCCTTTTCTTAACCATACACGTGGATCATAGAATTTTTTATTAGGAGCATCCTCACCTGTTGGATTACCGATTTGCCCTTGTAAATATCCTTCTTTTTCCTTGTAAAAATTAAGAATTCCTTCCCAAAATGCCCATTGTAAATCTGTATCAATGTTCATTTTAATTGCACCATAAGATATTGCCTCCCTGATTTCCTCTCTTGAAGAACCTGATCCACCATGGAAAACAAAATTAATTGGCTTTTCAGCAGATAGACCATATTTTTCTTTAACGAATTCCTGAGAATTCTTTAAAATTTTCGGCTCTAATTTTACGTTTCCTGGCTTATATACTCCATGAACATTTCCAAATGCAGCCGCAATGGTAAATCTATGTGAAACCTTACTCAATTCCTCATAAGCATAGGCTACTTCTTCTGGTTGTGTATATAATTTCGAAGAATCAACATCTGAATTATCCACTCCATCTTCCTCTCCACCTGTAACCCCTAATTCAATTTCTAATGTCATTCCAATTTTAGACATTCTCTCTAAATATTTTACACAAATTTCAATATTTTCTTCAATCGGCTCCTCCGATAAATCAATCATATGAGAAGAAAATAATGGCTTACCATGCTGAGCATAAAATTTCTCACCAGCATCCAATAAACCGTCTAACCATGGTAATAATTTCTTAGCACAATGGTCTGTATGTAATATAACTTGTACTCCGTAAACTTCTGCTAATTGATGAACATGATGTGCCCCAGAGATAGCTCCTGCAATAGATGCCTCTTGGTTTCCATTCGGTAAAGATTTACCTGCATAAAACTGCGCACCTCCATTTGAGAACTGAATAATCACTGGTGAATTAACTGCTTTTGCAGCCTCTAATACCCCGTTTACTGTATCTGTTCCGGTAACGTTTACAGCTGGTAAAGCAAATTGATGTTTTTTGGCTATTTCGAATAATTCCTGAACGGCATCTCCGTGTAAAACCCCTGTTTGTGAGGATAAATTTGACATAATACTTATTAGATTTGTTTAAATTTTCGGCAAAGATAGGAAAATATATCCAAAATTGATACCTAATCCCCTGTTATTAAAGGAAATAATTCCCTAAATTTAAGTAAGGAGAATCCCGAAAATATGAGAATTAAAAGAACTTTTATTCAGATTTTACTACTAGGTTATACAGGAGAAAAAAAATTTATCGATAAACCTACCAATAATACCTATATCCTTCAATTTAGAAAATTGAGAGATATGTGGTATAATATCCATTATAACGACTTCGGAGTAGAACGTCTTCTTCGACTAAGTCTTATGATTTTTTATATTCTCTCGCCAGGAATGTTTATTCGGTATATATTCGGACAATTCGGTTTGAAATACATGAAAATATCCATCGATTTTTATGTTATTCTAAAAATGCTTCTTCCCATATTTCTAATTAATAATACTTCACTTTGGCAAAATAAATATGTGGTATATGGACTAATCCTTCTCATGTTAGAAACCTTC
Source organism: Bacteroidota bacterium (assembly GCA_046047395.1). Classification (GTDB taxonomy): domain Bacteria; phylum Bacteroidota; class Bacteroidia; order Cytophagales; family Spirosomataceae; genus CAZVFE01. The sequence goes on from JBJOIA010000006.1 coordinate 14,694, forward strand.
TTCTATTTATTGAAAACCATTTTCCTACGGAATGAATTAGAAGAAACCGTTTCAAATAAACGGTCCTTAATCCTGGTTTTTATCAACTATATCGAATTAACAATCGATTTCGGAGTAATTTATGCTTTTCTAAATCACCATATTGAAAACTTTTTTAGCAAACCCCTACATTCAAATTTTGAAGCAATTTATTTTAGCTTTTCTACCTCTTCAACAGTTGGCTTCGGAGACCTATCCGTTGTCCATACTTTAGGAGAAATTCTAGTAGTTTGCCAGCTGACAATTTTCCTGATCTTCCTGACAATCGTAGTCAATACTTTTTCAACTAAAATACATCATTATACAGATTATAGTTTGAAAAAAAAGGATTTATAATTGAAGTATTTTATCAACCTTCTCAGGAATGTCCTCCTGATAATGTGATACATAAATTAAGGAAACCTGTGAATGCTCTATTAAATAATTCATGATTCTTTTTAAATGATGAATCTCTCTTTCAGCTAATCCTTGCCCAGGTTCATCCAAAATTACCAAGGGAGGATTCTTTACTAAAGCCCTTGCAATCAAGACAAGTTTTTGCTCACCCAAAGAAACTTGATTAAATCTTTTATCTGTTAAATGTTCAACCCCTAATACTTCCATCCATTTTCTTGATCGCACCTTCTGCTCCTCCGTTAATTCCTTAAATAGGCCCAAAGAATCTAATATTCCCGAGCCAACCACCGATAAACAACTAATTTGAGATTTAAAATATAAATGCAATTCAGGACTAACAAAACCAATTTTTTTCTTAATCTCCCAAATACTCTCTCCACTTCCCCTTCGCCTATCAAATAACCATAATTTCTGAGAATAACTCTGTGGATTGTCCGCAGTTATCATACTCAATAAAGTTGATTTTCCAGAACCATTGGGCCCTTTCAAATGCCAAGCCTCCCCCCGCTTCATCTCCCAAGAAATTTTATCTAATATGATTTTTTCTTTATATCGAATAGTCGCCTCCTCCATCTTTACCGCTACTTCAAAATCCTCAAATTTTTTCCTAGATTGAATTAATTCATCCAACAAACCCTTCTTAAATTCAATAAAATTTTCCTTTTTCTTATATGCAGATTTTAAACCAACAAAATCTATTTCTCCCTTTTCCAATACTAATACATGAGAAATAAATTCTGGTATTACATCATTTGAATGAATTAAAATAAATGAAATTCCCTCTTTCCTTGCCATTTCCAAGGCCCTCGTCAATAATTCCCTTCCTTTATTGTCTAAACCTAAATATGGATTATCCAAAATAATAAAATCCGGATTCTTTAATAAGGCTTGAATAAGCTGTAATCGCTTGTTTTCCCCATTAGACATCTGCAAAGTCGGCCTATTTCGCTTATCCTCCAAAGAAAATTTTTCTAACCAAAATTTTACCTTGGCAGAGTCCTCCCCCGATAATAATTCCTCTATTGTATAAGCATCCTCTTGATCATGCGCATTAAACCTCTGTTGAAAATAAAATTCCGTGGTATTTGACCTATTTCTGATGATAGATTGTTGTTCTAATAAAATTATATGAGGATTTTCTTTCCCTAAATTCCAAACTACCTCTCCCTTCCGAAACATTCTTCCACATAAAGCCTTTGCCAAACTCGTCTTTCCAGATCCAACCGGACCTAATATCGCCCAAATTTCATTCTCCTTAATTGTGAAATTTATTCCCCTTAAAAAATTTATAGGCCCATAAGAAGCAGAAAGCTGCTTTACCTCCAATTGAATTTTTTCCATCCAATAAATTTAATTAATTTTCAATCGCTAAACTTAAACCTATGAAAACTAAATTTTCAATCTTTTTATTTTTAATCCTATTTTTTACTCTAACTAGTTTCGGGCAAGATCTTCCCCGTTCCACCCCCGAAAAACAAGGAATTGAATCCCAAGCAATTATCAATTTTGTTAATTCCTTCAATAAAGAAAAACATGAAAATCATTCCTATATGATTATTCGCCATGGAAAAGTAGTAGCAGAAGGTTGGTGGGCTCCCTATTCGGCAGATATAAAACATACCATGTATTCAATTTCAAAATCATGGACAAGCACTGGTATTGGTTTATTGGTTGATCAAGGTAAATTAAATGTAAATGATCCAGTTTTAAACTTTTTCCCAGAATACAAATCTTTAGAAAACAAACCCTATTTAAAAGATTTACGGGTAAAAGATTTGCTTACCATGTCCGTAGGAAATGAAAATAAGCCAATATTAAATTTAGAAGAATATAATGAAAATTGGGTGAAAGGATTTTTAGAATCACCTATTATTCATCAGCCTGGGTCCAACTTTCTTTATAATTCGATGGCTTCCTACATGCTTTCTGCAATTGTTACCAAAATTACAGGTTTACCATTAATTGATTTTTTAAAAGAAAATTTATTTAAGGATTTAAATATTGAAAATGTAGATTGGGAAACCGATGGAAATGGCATTAATGTAGGCGGCTGGGGTATAAGAGTAAAAACCGAGGATATGGCTAAATTAGGCTTATTATACCTGAATAAAGGAGTCTACAATGGAAAAAGAATTTTATCTGAAAATTGGGTAATGGAGGCTACCTCCGCACAAATAATGCAAGAACCCAATGCCTCTCCTGAAAAAATGCAAAATTCAGATTGGGTTCAAGGCTATGGCTACCAATTCTGGAGATGTCGATTCAATGCCTTTCGAGGAGATGGGGCATTTGGACAATATATTATCATGCTCCCAGAAAAAGATGCAGTGGTTATCTTAACTACAGAATCCATTGATTTACAAGATGAAATAAATATGGTTTGGGAATATCTCCTTCCAGGACTAAAAGATGTCCCACTAGCACCTAATCCTAAAAAACAAAATGAGTTAAAAGACCTTTCTTTAAGCCTAAATATTCCAAAAATTCAAAGCTCAAGTAAGAATGTTCAACCCGAAAAATTCTTTAAAACCTATCATTTAGAAGATAATTTTTTGAATATCCAGAAATTAGAATTGAAAGAAAAGTCATTAACAATCCATCAAAATGGGAAAATCTTTAATTTCCCAATTAATTCGAGTGAAAAAACCTATTTTGAGACAGAAATGAAGGGGCCTTACATGATAAATTATGCTAAAAACTATTTAGAAGGTATTGGCAAATTCAAAGTGGCCTCCGAAATCGCCTTCCAAGACGAAGATATTGTCAAAATTAAATTGCATTATTACCAAAGTCCACATCATTGGATCTGGACAATCAATAAAAAAGAAAATACCTTAAAAATTAATCAATCTTTTGAGAAGCAAAACGAGAAAATTATAAATTTGCATTAAAATATTTGATTATGACAGAGGAGTTTGCTTGGTATGCAATTTATACAAAACCAAATTTTGAAAAAAAAGTAATTGAAGACCTTAAAAAATTAGGGATTCAGGCATATTGCCCAATTATAATTACCAAAAGAAAATGGTCTGATCGATGGAAAAAAATAGAAGTCCCATTGATTCGATCCATCATTTTTGTTTATATTCAATTATCAAAAGAAAAATCCAAAACTTTATCCATATTTGGAGTCCATCGCTTTTTAACCGAATTTGGTAAAAATCCTATCATACCTATCCATGAAATTGAGGCAATGAAAGAATTTGTCAGTAATTCCGAAAAATATGATATAATAGGAGATATTGATGTATTCTTTCAAAAAGATAAATCTGCTATTGAATCTATTAAGGAAAAAGATATTATTAACAATCAAATCACCTTGGTTTTGCCTGAAACAGGTATTAAAATTACGATGAAGGTGGAAAAACAAAAGGTTATTAATAATTAAGCCACTAAACAATTATTTCTTTGATTAGTTATAAAATTTTATATATTTGAGAAATTTTATAACTATGATTGAAGCAATTTCAAGATATTTTGAAACAATCCCCAGTTCCCATAGAGCGATGATTTTAGCTGGAGGAATTGCATTCTTTTGGATTATTGAAAATGGAATTCCTCTTATCAAATTCTCTTATAGAAAATGGAGCCACGCAAGCTTAAATTTATTCCTTACAGCTACCACCGTAATTATTAATTTTTTGTTTGCTTTTTGGATTATAAAAACATCCGAATGGACAGAGGCAAATAATTTTGGAATATTACCTTATTTAAACCTATCCTTAGGATTCGAAATTCTACTTGGTTTGTTAATAATGGATTTTATCTCTGCTTATTTAATTCATTGGATAGAACATAAAATAAAATTCATGTGGAAATTTCATATGATCCACCATGCAGATATTTATGTAGATACCACTACCGCAAACAGGCACCACCCCGGTGAATCTGTATTTAGAGCAATATTTACTCTTTTAGCTGTATTTATTTGTGGTGCTCCAATTTATTTAGTAATGCTTTATCAAAGTATTTCTGTTGTTTTATCACAATTTAATCATGCCAATATTTCTTTACCAAAAAAGCTGGATAAAATTATTTCTTGGTTAATTGTTTCCCCCAATATGCATAAAATACACCACCATTTTCAACGTCCTCAAACAGATTCAAATTATGGTAATATTTTTTCAATTTGGGATAGAATTTTTGGAACCTATTATGAAATGGACCCCAAAGATTTGAAATATGGTTTAGATCAATTGGACGACGAAACGCATAACCAATTAAAATACCAACTAAAAATTCCCTTTAAACCAGTAAAAAATGTTTAATACCAATTAACCCCCTTTTCCAAAACCCTAAACTCAAAACTAATAGTTCGTAATTCGTAGTTCGTAGTTCAAACTTATTATTTATCTTTGCAACATGCATTTATACAGTACTGTTGGCCAAAGTCCTAAGGTTAGTCTAGAGGAAGCAATTTTCAGAGGTTTACCTCCTGATAATGGTCTATATATGTTGGAGAAAATAAATCCTTTATCAAAAAGATTTATAGATAATATTCATCAATTTTCCATACAAGAAATTGCCAAAGAGGTTTGTCTTACCTTACTTGGAGAAGATTTTTCAGATCAAGAAATTGAGGGTATTGTAGAAAGAGCCATTAATTTTGAAGCACCCGTAAAGAATTTGGATTCAAAACATTCTGTTTTAGAATTATTTCATGGTCCATCTATGGCTTTTAAAGATTTTGGGGCTAGATTTATGGCCTCCATAATGTCCCATTACCTTAAAAAATCAAATAAAGAAATCCATATTTTGGTGGCAACATCTGGAGATACGGGTGGCGCAGTAGCATTAGGATTTTATGATGTTCCCGGAATTAAAGTAACTATTCTTTATCCAAAAGGGAAGGTATCTGATATTCAAGAAAAACAATTAACAACTTTAGGCAAAAATATTACCGCCCTAGAAATAGATGGTACCTTTGATGATTGTCAGAGACTTGTAAAACAAGCATTTTTAGATTCAGATCTTCGTACTAAATATAATTTAGCCTCAGCAAATTCTATTAATATTTCTCGACTTATCCCACAGTCATTTTATTATTTTTCAGCATTTTCTCAGGCAAGAAAATCTGGAATTAAAGATGATATTGTTTTTTCTGTACCTTCAGGGAATTTTGGAAATTTATCTGCCGGCTTAATTGCCTACCAAATGGGTTTACCGGTAAAAGGATTTGTGGCTGCTACAAATATTAATAAAGTAGTACCTGATTATTTAAAAGAAGGGATTTATTCCCCAAAACCAAGTACTGAAACTTATTCCAATGCCATGGATGTTGGAAATCCCTCCAATTTTCCAAGATTACAATTATTGGCAGGGAAAGAATGGGATAAAATTAAAACCTTAGTGAAGGGATATTTTACAACAGATCAAAAAACCCTAGAGGTAATAAAAGAAACCAAAGAAAATTTTGATTACTTGGTTTGTCCTCATACCGCTGTTGGTTTAGATGGATTAAATCAATATTTTTCAGAATATGGTTCAGAGAATACCCATGGAATAGTATTAGCAACTGCCCATTATGCTAAATTTTTGCCTACAATGGAGAAAGTTATTAAAGGAGATTTGCCTATACCAGAAAAACTTTCTGAATTATTAAATAAAGAAAAAATTGCTGAAAATCTGAGTGCAGAATTTTCTGAATTTAAATCCTATTTATTAAGTAAATAGGAAATAGAATATTTTAATTTAAACCTAAAAAACAATGAAAAAACTAATCATTTGCCTTTGTGCAATGCTTTCTTATGGAGCAATTGCTCAAATCACCACTGGTATGAATGTAGCAGTAACTTCTACTCAATCTGGAAAAGTAAGAGGTTATATCCACAATGAAATTTTTACTTATAAAGGAATCCCTTATGCAACCGCTAAAAGATTTGAAGAAGCAAAACCCGTATCTTGGGAGGGGATAAGGTCCTCTTTAACCTACGGACCTGTTTGTCCATTACCTAGTCCAACTACCTCAGTAAGTGACGAAATAGAATTTGTATTCGACCATAATTGGGGCTATTCTAACGAAGATTGTTTATCCTTAAATATCTGGACACCAGGCATTGACGATGGCAAAAAAAGACCTGTATTATTCTGGATTCACGGAGGAGGATTTACAACTGGTTCTTCAATTGAATTACCTTCTTACGATGGAGAAAATTTAGCTAAAAAAGGAGATGTGGTAATCGTAAGTATCAATCATCGATTAAATTTTCAAGGTTTCCTAAATCTATCAAAATACGGAGAAAAATATAAAACCTCTGCCAATAATTCCATTCTAGATATGCAAAAAGCCTTAGAATGGGTAAACAAAAATATTGCTAATTTTGGAGGCGATCCTAATAATGTAACAATATTCGGACAATCCGGAGGAGGCGCCAAGGTAAATACCCTAATGGCAATGCCAAAAGCTGCAGGTTTATTCCATAAAGCTATTAACCAATCTGGGGCTTTCAGGGGAAATATGCTTACTGCTGAAATCACAGAAGCAATCGGAGATGAAACCTTGAAAAATTTGGGGATTTCTGCCTCAAATATTGATGAAATTCAATCTATCCCTTTTGAAAAATTATCAAAGGCGGCTTCAGATGCGATAAGAAAAGTAGGAGATGATTTGACTAAAGCAGGAAAGGCTGTTCCAGGCTTTGGATTAAGTTGGGGACCATCCGTAGATGGAAACTTATTGCCTTATCAATTACTAGATGAAAATGCCCTAAATTTATCAAAAAATATTCCTCTTATGATTGGCTCTACAATCAATGAGTTTATGCCTTCACTTGGCACAAACCTTTCTTTTGCAACTGAAGAAAAGGTAATGGAATGGATAAATAAAACCTATAAAGAGAAGGCAACCGATTATGTTAAAGCTGTAAAAAAAGCCTTACCAAGAGTAAATATGCCCTCCGATTTAATGGATATTGATACCAGATTTCGTCCCGGTGCAGTTTATCAAGCAAATGTAAAGGCTTCAATAAAAGGAGGGGCTCCTGTTTATATGTACCTTTTTGATTGGCAATCACCAACCTTAAATGGTAAATACAAAGCAATCCATTGCATGGACCTATGCTTTGTTTTTGATAATGTGGAAAGATGTGAAGAAATGATAGGAGGATTCCCTCCTGCATACCAATTGGCAGATAAAATGTCTAATGCTTGGATTCAATTCGCAAAAACTGGAAATCCCAATCATCCTGGCTTACCAAATTGGCCTGCTTATAATAAGGAAAATACCGCAACCATGCATTTTGATAATGAATGTAGTGTAAAACCTCAGATGGACAAAGAATTATTAGAAATATTAAGCCAAAATTAATCATGAAAAAAATTATTATTTTATTATTGAGTATGAGTTTTATGGGGTACGGTCAGGTCTCAGATTATAATTTACCCGTTCAGAAAAATATTGAACATGGTATAATTGAAGGAAATTTTGATACTAAATCCAATGTATCCAAATTCTTTGGAATTCCTTTTGCTAAAGCACCCGTTGGTGAACTAAGATGGAAAGCCCCTCAAGATTTAGAAGCATGGAAAGGGATAAAAGAAACAAAAAGTTTCGGCCCAAGACCAGTTCAAGGAATAGTTTTTGGTGATATGCATTCCAGATCTGCAGGTTTAAGCGAAGATTGCTTATATCTTAATGTATGGACACCCGCTAAAGAATCCCAGAAAAACCTTCCAGTTTTAGTATATTTCTATGGAGGAGGAAATGTGGCAGGAGATGGTTCAGAACCAAGATACGATGGGGAACATATGGCACAACAAGGAATTGTTGTTGTTACCTGTAATTATCGATTGAATATTTTTGGCAATTTTGCCCATCCAGAATTATCCGCTGAGACCAGTTATAAAGGATCTGGAAACTATGGCTACATGGATCAATTAGCTGCCCTAAAATGGGTGAAAAAGAATATCGCGCAATTTGGAGGAAATCCAAATCATGTAACTATTGCAGGAGAATCCGCAGGTTCAATTTCTGTTTCTTACCAAATGGCATCTCCCCTTGCAAAAGGTTTAGTTCATGCAGCCATTGGAGAATCCGGTGCAGGCATCTTCCCTACAATGCCACCTGTAAGTCTTATTGAGGCAGAAAAACAAGGCAAGGAATTCACAGATAAGGCAGGAGTAACTTCCATTGCTGCACTAAGAAAAATGTCTACTAAAGAAATATTTGAATTATATTCTGAATCTAAACGATTTGGCTTCCCAGTCGTAGTAGATAATTATTTTCTTCCAAAAACCTTAGTTGAAATTTTCGAAGAAAAGGAACATTCTGATATCCCATTATTAGCTGGTTGGAATTCAGCCGAAATTCCAGGTATGGCTTTCATGCAAGGAAAAACCTATACACCAGAAAATTATTTAAACAGAGTAAAGGCAGCTTATCCAAACGATTGGGAAGAAATAATAAAATTATATCCAGGAAATACTGAAAAAGAAGTTGAATATTCTGCAACTGCCCTGGCTTCTGATAGCTTTATTTCTTATGCAACTTGGAAATGGACAGACCTTGCAGCGAAAAAAGGAACAAAGCCAGTATATCGTTATTTATACAGCAAACTAAGACCCCCACTTGTAAATACAAATTTAAGTTCAGGATTTGCAGGAGGAACTGTAGAATCAGATAGCCCTGCCCCTCAACCAAAATTAATTGGTGCTCCACATGCCTGTGAAATTGAATATTGTATGGGTAATTTACATTTGGTAAAAGAATATGCTTGGACCAAAGATGATTATAAAACCTCTGAAACAATGTTCAATTATTTTGCAAATTTCATTAAAACCTATAATCCAAATGGGGAAAAATTACCAAATTGGGGCCAGGTTAATGCAAAGGATATAAAACCGTCTGTAATGATTATTGATACTGAATCTTCAGAAATTCTTTCTGAAATTGAAAACCGATATCACTTAATGGAAAAACTTTATAGTAAATAAACAAAAATCTCTTCAATCATAGACTGAAGAGATTAAACAACCGTTTTCTTAACTATTATCTTTGTGTTGGAAATATCTCTTATCTATAATTGACAAGTGGTTAGGTATTCCCGAAATGTTTAATTAAAATTAAAACAAAAACCCCTGGATTTGAGGGGTTTTTGTTTTTTAAATGTTACTTTTCTCAGAAATGTAAACAAAGTTGAATATAATTATTCAATCTTGATATATTTTATTCAATATTCCCATACCTATATAGAGGGTCGGAGAGATTAAAATCTCCTGAAACAAGGCTCCCCAATAGGTAAGGATAGGACTAAAATAGGGTGTAAACCATTTAATTCCAGCAAAAATTATTAAACAACTAAATAAACTGATATGAACAAAATGCCATAATTGTTTCATCCAAACAGACTCTATATAACTTAAATGGAGTGAACCGATTATATATACTGCTAAAGTTGTTAGAAATCTAATAAGATGCCTATATATTTGCTCTTGATCAGAACCTAAAACTTTCCTTTCTACAAAAAATAAATAAAATAAAGAGTAAATGATGAAAATTATTAAAAGGCCTTTCCACCAAACTTTAGGGAGATTAAACCAATTTTTTATCATTTCTTAGAAATAAATACCATAAACAAAAAATAAAACTATAGAGTAAAATCTTATAAATATAATGATGGGCTAATTCAAAAAAATCTTGATTATGAAGAGTAAGTTCTACGAGTGCTAAACATCTAATAATATTTGCAAAGTGAATCAAAATTGACCCTATAAGTATGTATACTACTTTTTTCCAAAATCTACCTTGAATACAAATTAAAAAACCTATATATAGAGCTATTAATTCAAATCCATTACAAGAATCTGCGATACCCAATAAAACAAATTTATAAAGCCTTACTTGATAAATTTTCTCAGGAATGTCTACTAAGTTTATCCTCACAAAAGTTGCAAATGAATCAGTGCTAAAACTATTCGTATTATACACCATATTCATAAAATGAGAAGTCTGCTGACCAACCAATTTAGTTAGTGATTCATTTAAAATTGGATTTTGTTTTTCTATAAAAATAAAATAGGATTCAAAAATAATTAAAAGGAAAAAAGCCTTGATTAAAAAGATTTGTACTCCTTTCGGAAAATTTAAAAATTGCTTAACTAGTGGCCAATTCTTGTACATTTTTCTATTATAATTTACTAATCTTTGAATGATACACTTTTCCTTCCTTATCTATAAGCCTTAAATCATAAAAACCTACAGGAAAATCACCTAAATCAAACTTTATTCCATTTTCTAAAATTATTGCATTATTTGAAATTATTCTGGAATCAACTAATTGTCCCAAAGTATTATATATTTCTATTTTAGAACCAGGAAGAAAATTATAAACTACATTAATAATATCGGTTGTAGGGTTAGGAAAAGTAACAATTTTATCATTATATTTGGCTAATTCCTCATCGATTCTCGCCTTGTAATCCTTATTGATAATGAATATATAAACATCCTCAAATTCCTCAACATTTGAGGCTAAATCCATTGGATAAAATTCAAAACTATTCGGCATCAAGATAACATTAGAATTAATTTTACCAACCTGCAAACCACAAACTTTATCATCCCCTAAATATTGGGTACTAATTTTTAAACCATATTGAAGATTATTTGACTTATTATCTGTAAACTTAAATAAATTATTTAACTTCAATTGAACAGTATCAATTGAAGTTAAAGGTTTCCTGCCCTCAATTACAAGCTCCTTGTTTAAATTTTTAATAAATAAATTTTCAAATGAATTTTTAGCAATTGGATAAGAATCCTCCAAACCTATTTCATTTGAAAATCTTTCAGCAAAAGAAACTCTAACAGAAGAAAATGGATATTTAGAATAATTCGAATTTTTAAATTTAAAATGACCCTCAATAATAATACTTTCCATATTTTCTTCCATTTCTCCTGATTCAAAGGAATGAATTTGGTCTTTAATTTTTCCTTCTGGATGAAAAACAATATTAGGTTTTGGTCCAATAATAGGCATAAAAAATGATTGTCCCGGATGAATATAAACATGATCCTCTTTAAACAAATTATAAAAATTCACTGTTCTAAATCCCCCAAGAGCATCTGATGTGCCTTGTAAATACGGGTTAAAGTATAAATATTCTGATTTAATATCTTCATTATATTCAATGGATAAAGGATTAGATTTTCCAATTTTCAAAAAGGACCAAAAAGGATTACCATAAATTAAAAATTTTTGATTTTCAAAACTTGCACTATCAATTTTTTTGGAAATTTCAAAGGCACAAGAATTTAATGCACCATAGGTTCTCAGAATGGAATTTTCATGATTTGAACTTAGGGAGTCCTTTAAAGTACTTAAATCAATTAATCGATCCCCGAAAAATTGTAAAATTACTCCTTTTCCCAAACCCCAATTATCATGAAAAGTATTGGTATTTGGAAATAGACCTATCCCTTTCTCATTGAAATAGGATATTGTATTAATAGATTTGCCCGTATCATACCCATCCGTTCCCGAAGGAAAAAAATTCAAAACATAGGTACCATAACCTGGAAAATTATTTTTAGATTCTTGGTATGATTCAAATATGGTCTTATGTGGAATCAAACCTGGGCTTAAAAGTCTGGTAGAAACTACCGGAGAAAAAATAGGTCTTTCTACATAAACATCTCCTGTAATACTCGATTTTGGAACTCCATTGATACAAGGACTAGAACCGATCACACTTGGCTTTCCAAAAAAACCAATATTATCGGAAAAAGTATTATCAAATTCCGCCTTAAAAACTAGTTTACCAGAATTAGAATTTAAATTACCATTCGTAGGTTGAACATAATTATTAATTAATATTGAACCCCCGTTTCCATCTATCGAACTATTTTTTTGAAGATGGTCTATCTCAAGAATGTTCAAAGATTCAATAACCCCAGTCCGAGTATAAGGATCATTGGCGTTTGGATCTTTTGTATTAGAATAGCCAGAAAAATTTGTTTCTCCTTTTAAAACTA
>JBJOIA010000007.1:0-27642 GCA_046047395.1 Bacteroidota bacterium
AATTTCGTTTACCAATTTTCAAGGTGCAAAATTACTGAAACTTAATGAAATACAAAAACTTTTTAACATACTTCGATAGTATTTTACAATTAATTTATGTCCCAAAATGCCTGACTTGCCATGAGAGCCTCTTTTTGGGAGAAAAATTTATTTGTACTTCCTGTAGATATTCTCTCCCAAAACTTGGATTTAGACAATTTGATCAATTATGGATTAAGGAAAAGTTTTATGGACATATTCCTTATGATCAAATTTATGCCTTTTTAGGATTTTATTCTGGAGGGATTGTTCAGAAAGTCATGCATGAAATTAAATACCGAGGAAAGAAAGAATTGGCGAAAGAAATGGGACGATGGATGGCCATAGAATTATTAGAAAATGAAATTAATTTGGAGGCGGATTTAATTATTCCAATTCCTCTTGCGAAATCAAGAAAAAGGGAGCGAGGGTATAATCAGGCGGAGGAAATTGCAAAAGGGATATCTGAAATCCTTTTTATTCCCTTGGAATTACAGGCCTTGATTCGAAAAGAGGGGTCAAAATCTTTGGTAAAATTGAATAAACAAGAAAGAAAAGAGGAATTGAAGGAGGTTTTTAGAATAAAGGATCCGGAAAAAATAAATGGTAAGAGGATCATTCTTTTGGATGATACCCTTACCACTGGGGCCACATTAATCTCCGCTTCGGAGGTTTTATGGGAAAATAATATTGAAAGCCTAAAAATCCTTTGTTTGGCTGCTGTAAAATAAATTAACGATTTTTTCCAGCAGAGATCATGGCACATCTAAATCCGATCGTACTAGAAGAGGAATCTTGATCCATGAATCTTCTTGTTCCGGGAACTAACCAAAAGGCAACATCCGACCATGATCCGCCTTTATATACGCGAGATTTATTGGATATTAAAGACTGGAAATTTTTAGAATCATAATTTTTTTCTTCATCCAGAAAATCATTTCTTCTAACTGGATTTAAATCATTGAAATCTCTGTAGGAATTAGGACGATATATATCATATACCCATTCATTTACATTCCCTGCCATTTGGTAAAGTCCGAAATCATTCGGAGGGAAAGAATAAATTTCAGAAGTAATAATGGCACCATCATTGGAGGCTCCCGCTAAACCTGCATAGTCTCCTCTTCCTCTTTTGAAATTTGCTAATAATTGTCCTCTATTTTTTCCATATGGATTTCTTAAAGAAGGACCATCCCACGGATAAATTCTATTATTTGTTTGGTTTTCATCTTCAGCTTGGGTACCAATTAATGCTTTTGCAGCATATTCCCATTCTGCTTCCGTTGGAAGTCTATATGCTGGTAAAAGGGTGCCAGCTGGAACATTGTTTGCACTATTGGATCTACCTGTAGCAGTTTCCGAACTATTTCCCCCTTTATTTTTACCCGATTTTCCTTTCGGATTACTCAATAGGTTTTCGTTTACAACCCTTGTTCTCCATTTACAATAATCATTTGCTTGAACCCAAGAAACACCTACCACAGGATACATTCTAAATCCTGGATATCTTAAATATTGCTCAACATAAGGGTCGTTAAATGCTAATTCATTTCTCCAAACAGTTGTGTCTGGTAATGCTGCTTCATAATAGGCTTCTGTTGAATCCTTTTGAATGGAAAATAAATATTCTAAATAATGGATATTCGCTATCTCTGTTTCATCCATATAAAAAGATTGTACAGAAACAGTTCTTTCGATATTATTATTTAATCCTAAAACATCTTCCTCAATCGTTCCCATTGTAAATCTACCGCCTTCAATATAAACTAAATTAGGACCTGCAATTTGTCCTTGAAAATTCTTGTCTACCTGAAAACCGTTTTCTTGATTGTAGGCTATCCCAGTGGTGGAGGATACATTCCCGATATTTGTGCTAGTACCTTGGCCTTTTTTACCAAAACAAGAACTTAAAATAAGTCCTACTCCTAATATTATTCCTAGCTTTTTAAATTCTGAAAACATCTTTAACATATACTTATATAGTAAGTAGCAAATTTAATGAAAAGGAATTAATAGCCAAATTTATCCTACATGATTTATCCGCCAATTTCAAATAATACTTTTTGAATATTTTCGATTTGAGTAATATCATTTATTTGCAAAATTAATTGGTTTCCTTTTTCTCTTAACTGGCATTTTCCTTTATTGTTGTTTACAAATTGAATTATTTTATCAATTTTTAAAGGACTTTCCCCAGTTGAGATATTGGTCTTATTAACGAAATAAAGTTTTAATATTGTGTTTTTTAGTAAAATTTTCTCAATTAATTGTTCTTGGGCCTTCCATCTGCATTTTACCAATTCAATTAAGTCTAATACTTCCACAGGAATTTTACCAAATCGATCTTCCAAATTTTTCAATAATTCGTCTAATCCTTCCTGGTTTTCAATTTCATCCAATTGGGTATAAATACTTAATCTTTCATTAATCGAAGAAATATAATTTTCTGGTATTAATGCTCTTAAATCTGTTTCAATGGTACAATCAACCTTGATTTTTTCCGTTTTTTCTCTTAGGCTTTCTTCAAATAATGCTTTAAATTCATTCTCTTTTAATTCTTGAACTGCTTCATCTAAAATTTTATGATACATTTCAAAGCCGAGGTCATTGATGAATCCAGATTGTTCTGCTCCCAGTAAATTACCAGCTCCTCTTATGTCTAAATCCCTCATGGCTACTTTGATTCCATCCCCTAAATCTGAAAATTCCTCCAAGGCACTTAATCGTTTTTTGGCATCGGAGGTCATTGTACTCAGACTTGGAACAACCAGATAACAAAAGGCTTTTTTATTGGAACGACCTACCCTCCCGCGCATTTGATGTAAATCTGAAAGGCCAAATTGATGGGCATTATTGATAAAAATCGTATTGGCATTAGGAACGTCTAATCCTGATTCAATAATATTGGTGGCTACTAAAACATCATAATTCCCTTCCATGAAATTAATCATGATATTCTCCAATTTCTCACCTTCCATTTGTCCGTGTGCAACAGCAATTTTCGCATCAGGAACTAACCTCAATATTTGATTGGCTATGGATTCTAAATTTGAAATACGATTATTTACGACAAATACTTGTCCCCCTCTGTTGATTTCCGCATGAATGGCATCGCGTAATAATTCATCAGACATGACCACCAATTTGGTTTCAACAGGAAGTCTATTGGGAGGTGGGGTAGCAATTACTGAAAGGTCTCTTGCTCCCATGAGCGAAAAATGCAATGTCCTTGGTATAGGCGTTGCTGTTAGGGTAAGGCAATCTACGCCAACCCTAAATTCCTTTAGTTTATCTTTTACCTTTACTCCAAACTTTTGTTCTTCGTCGATAATCAATAATCCCAAATCTTTAAATTTAACATCTTTATTTACTATCCGATGGGTCCCGATTAGGATGTCTGTCTCTCCTGATTCTACTCTTTTAAGAGTTTCATTGATATTTTTGGTTGATTTAAATCGATTGATATATTCAACTTTGCAAGGGAATTCAGCGAGTCTTTCATGAAAAGTTCGGAAATGTTGCATGGCCAAAACAGTGGTGGGTACCAAAACGGCAACTTGTTTAGAATCTGCTACTGCTTTAAAAGCGGCGCGAATGGCTACTTCAGTTTTTCCAAATCCTACATCCCCACAGACTAATCGGTCCATTGGATGTGGTTTTTCCATATCTATTTTGAAATCTGCGGTAGCTTTTGCCTGGTCTGGGGTATCTTCATAAAAAAACGAGGATTCTAATTCTGCCTGCATAAAAGTATCAGCACTATAGGCAAAACCAGGCGCTTCTTTTCTTTTTGCATATAATTGAATCAGTTCTTTGGCGATGTCCTTTACCTGTTTTTTAACTTTGGATTTTTTATTTTCCCATTCCGGAGAACCCAATTTTGAAATATTTGGTAATTCACCTTCTTTTCCAGCATATTTTGAAATTTTATGTAGGGAATGAATGGAAACGGAAAGTAAATCATTATCCCGATAAACCAGTCTTAAAACTTCTTGGTCATCGCCATTTGCAGTCTTTATTTTTGTTAATCCAGCAAACCTACCTATTCCATAATCCACATGGGTAACAAAATCTCCTACCTGTAGAGACCTGAGTTCTTTTAGGGTTAGGGCTTTATTTTTTGAAAAACGATTTTTTTCTTTATATCGAAAATATTTTTCAAAAATTTGATGATCTGGATAAAAGGCAATTTTCATTTGATCATCGATGAAACCCTCTGCCAATGAAATTTGTAGGGTGGTGAACTTAATGGATGAATTAATTTCATTAAAAATCACCTCGAGTCTTTCCAATTGCCTTGGAGAATCAGAGCAAATGATATTCATATAATTATGCGTCTGATTATCTAATAAAGCTTCCGCTAAACGGTTAAAATCTTTTTTAAAGGATCCAGGATTTTTGGAAAAAAATTGGATGGTTTCAGCATTTTTGAAATTTGATTTTCTGCCGAATTCAATAATATTAAATTTCTTAAAATGTCCTTGAATTTGTTTTTTAGTTTCCCATTTTTCTCCAATATTTCCCATTATTTGAATATCTCCGCTGGATTTCAATTTTCTGGAATAATATTCTTCCAATTTTTCATTGAATTCGTCTAAAGCCGCATTGGATACAGCATAGTCTTTGATAAAAACAAGTGTATTTTTAGGAAGGAAATTAAAAAAACTTTCTCTGCTTTCCGTAAATATTTTATGGTTGATATTGGGGATAATATGGAGATTTGAAACGGACTGAATAGACAATTGTGATTCAGGATTGAAGGTTCGGATACTTTCAATTTCATTTCCAAATAAATCAATTCGATAGGGGAATTCCGCAGCATAGGAGAATATATCTACTATACCACCTCTTATGGAATATTGGCCCGCTTCATAAACAAAATCTGTTCGCTCAAAATCCCATTCATTTAAAACTTCAGATAAAAATTCTAGGTCTAAACTTTGGCCGACTTTTAAAGAAAAAGTATTTTTTACAAATGATTTTTTATTCAAAACTTTTTCTGGAAGGGCCTCTGGGTAGGTAATTATAAAGAGTTTTTGATTGGAAATATTATTTAAAATATTTAAAATTTCCGCTCGCATTAATACGTTTGCATTATCAATTTCTTCCCATTCAAAAGGCTGTTTTTGAGATGCAGGGAATAGTAAAATTCTATCTTCTCCATTCAAAGCCTGTAAATCATTCAATAGGTAATTCGCCTCCTCTTTATCCGAACAAACCACTAAATAACAATAATTTTCCTGTGCAATTCCACTAAGAATTACCGCGTCTAATGAGCCAGAAAGTCCTTTAAAATGAAAATTTTCCTGAGAAAGGGTAAAATGAACCTTATCGGAAATCGATTTTATGATTCCGTCTTTTTGGTATAACGATAAAAAATCCTTTACTATCACTAACCTTTTTTTCGAATAGGTTGCAAAGATAAGAAAATATTCCCTTTTCACTCTTCAATAATTTTTTATTATCTTTGTCTCATCAAAAAGGGGTGCCTGAAAATAAGGGCTGAGATTATACCCGTTGAACCTGATGCAGATAATGCTGCCGAAGGGATTTTGTCTAGTTTCATTTTATTGATAAAATCACAACGCCTTTTTGATCGTAATAAATGTTTTACTTAAACTAAAAGTACGATGAAAAGTAGTATTAAAATTTTGTCTTTTGTGATGGGAATTGCGTTTTCTGCCCATTCACAGAATCTTTCGATTCAGTCTAGCGTGTATGACCAAGAGGATAATCAAGCTCTTTGGGGAACAAATGTTCAAGTTATTGGAACTTCAAAAGGAACGATTGCCGATAAAAATGGTGATTTTAAACTTTCGGGGTTAAATCCTACGGATAGTCTTTCGATTCATTTTATTGGATATGAAACTATTCAAATTTTAGCAAGTGAATTACCTGCAAAAATTGGTTTGGCTAAACAAGCAATTTTGAATGATGAGGTAGTGGTCAATGCTTTAATGGCGAATAATTTTTCTCCTATGGCATTTACTAATATTGGAAAGACCCAAATTCAAAAATTAAATTTAGGACAGGATATTCCTCTTTTATTGAATTTTCTTCCATCCATGGTGACAACCTCTGATGCAGGGGCTGGAATTGGTTATACGGGTTTAAGGATTAGAGGTACCGATGCCACAAGAATCAATGTAACGATTAATGGTATTCCTTTAAATGATTCTGAATCGCAGGGTTTATATTGGGTAAATATGCCAGATATGGCCAGTTCGGTTTCAAATATCCAAGTACAAAGGGGGGTAGGTACTTCTACCAATGGGGCATCTGCATTTGGCGGTTCCGTGCATGTAAATACCAATAATTACGAGCCTGAGCCTTATGCCCAAATTGCTAGTTCTGGCGGTTCTTTTGGTACCATAAAAAATACCTTAAAATTAGGAACGGGCTTATTTGCTAAAAATTTCACTTTTGATCTTCGCTTATCTAAAATTAATTCAGATGGATATATCGATCGGGCAAGTTCAGATTTAAAATCCTTGTATTCAACCTTAGGATATTTTGGGAAAAAATCTGTAATCCGTTTAAATTATTTTACTGGGAAAGAAATAACTTATCAGTCGTGGTATGGCACCCCCGAAGCTAGAGTGAATAATGATGTAGAGGGTATGATTGCCTTTATTACTAGAAATCCACTTTCAGAAGCAGAAACAAAGAATTTATTTGAATCTGGTAGAACCTATAATTTTTATACTTATGAAAATCAGGTGGATAATTATGCTCAAGATCATTATCAATTACTTACTCACCATGATTTAGGAAAGAATTGGGATATGGATCTGAATTTCCATTATACCTATGGAAGAGGTTACTACGAAGAATTTAAAAATTATCCAAACCTAAGCTTATACGGAATTTATTCTAAAATTTTTGTTGAAAATTTAGTCAGACGAAAATGGTTGGATAATGATTTTTATGGTACAACCTATAATTTTCATTACGATAATAAAAAAGGTTTTGATTGGGTAATTGGAGGTGCTTGGAATAAATATGTGGGCAGGCATTTTGGAAGAATCATTGCCCCTGAGGTTATTCAGGGAATAGAATGGTATCGTTCTTTGTCGCATAAAAGAGACTTTAACCTTTATTCAAAAATGAATTTAGCTTTAAATGATAAATTATCAGGATTTTTGGATCTTCAAGCGAGGTTAATCACTTATTCAACAAAAGGAACAAAGGATTATCAAATTCCAATGGACATAAATGAATCTTTCTCCTTTTTTAATCCGAAGTTTGGTTTAAATTATCAGGTTGGAGAATCTTCTAGATTATATGGATCTTTTGCTCGGGGGGCTAAAGAACCAAGTAGAAATGATTTTGTGGATAATTTGAACAAGGCACCAAAGCCTGAGAAATTATCCGATATTGAATTTGGATTTGAAGGAAATGGAAAAGGTTATACTTTCCAGGCAAATGCTTATTGGATGAACTATACTGATCAATTGGTATTAACTGGAAGATTGAATAATGTAGGAGAGCCAATTCGTGAAAATGTAGCAAAATCCTATCGAATGGGCTTGGAATTAGTAGGTGGACTAAAATTAGCGAATAATTTAACATGGCAGGGGAATTTGACATTATCCAGAAATAAAGTTCAGGATTATACGGAAATCGTATTTGATTATGGGGCCAACCAAGAGGTTTCAATTTCGCATACCAATACAGATATCGCCTATTCACCTAATATTATTGGAGGAAGCCAGATTAAATACCTATTAAGAAATTGGGAGATAAACCTCAATACGAAATACGTTGGGGCTCAATATTTAGATAATACTTCAAGTTCCAATAGAAAGATGTCGGCCTATTGGACTCAAGATATTTTAATTCAAAAAACAATACCTGCTAAATGGGCAAAGGATTTAAAATTGAATTTATTAATTAATAATGTCTTCAATCGTTTATATAGTTCGAATGGATATACTTGGGGATATATATATGAGGGAAGAGTGATTGAAAACTTCTTATATCCCCAAGCTGGGATTAATTTCTTAGCTGGATTAAATCTGAGAATTTAAAGTGACATAATATCTTTAAAGCGAATAGATTGCCTTCTAGATATTTCTATTTTTTCTTCTTTGGGGCCTGTGAGGGTTACTTGCAGGCCACCAGAGAACCAAGGTTCAATTTTTTCGATATATTGAAGATTTATGATATGTTTCCTATTCGCTCTAAAAAATGATTTAGGATCTAATTTTTCTTCCAAAGCATTTAAAGATTTTAGAATTAGGGGTTTTTGATCATCAAAATACAGGCGAACATAATTCCCTAAAGACTCAAATAAACGTACTTTTTCCAATTTTACGAACCAGCATTTTTCTCCATCCTTCACAAATATTTGATCTGTAATTTTAAGAAATTTAGGATCTACTTCATGTGAACCAATTGCTTTTTCCTTTTCTTTTGTTTTTTCAAGTTTATTTATTGCCTCGGAAAGCCTTCCTAGTTCAATGGGTTTTAATAAATAATCGAGGGCATTTACCTCAAAAGCCTTTAAGGCATATTCATCATAAGCGGTTGTGAAAATTACATGAGGCATTGCTCCATCAAATTCCTCTAAAAATTCAAAACCGGTTTTTTCTGGCATTTGAATATCAAGGAAAATAACATCCGGTTGATGCTCCTCTACCAAAGTTTGGGCTTCAATGGCATTGTTTGATTCAGCAATTACTTCAATTGTTGGAAAATTTTCCAATAATCTTTTTAACTCATTGCGGGCTAGTCGTTCGTCGTCTACAATTAATGCTTTCATAATCAACTAATATATTTAAATTTTACTGTGGCTAATACATTATTTTTGTTGAATGGTTCCAAATTCAATTGAGCGGTAGAACCGAATATTAATTCTAATCGTTGTTTTGTAATATCGGTTCCAAAACCAGATTCAGGATTTTCCAAACCTACTAATTTTCCGGGATTTATTACCTTAATCAAAATGAATTCATCAATTTTTTGAATGGAAATCGTGATTTTTCCGCCTTTAATAGTTTTGGAAATTCCATGTTTAATTGAATTTTCAACGAGGGTTTGAAGAATCATGGGCGGAATTAATCCGTTTTTTGTTTCATCCGAAATATCAAATTCCCATTCCAACCTTTCCTCATACCGAATTTTTTCAAGGGCTAGATAATCTTTTACAGTTTCAATTTCTTCCTTTATAGGAATGAGGTTTTGTCTGTCTGCGAGCAGGGAGTTTCGAAGGAGTTTGGAAAGTTTGGTAATAGCTGATTCGGCTTTTTCAGGACTTTCATGGATTAGGCTTCTAATTCCGTTTAGGGCATTAAAAACAAAATGGGGGTTCATTTGTGTTCGAAGCATTTTCCCTTCTGTGGCACGGATTGTCATTTCCAGGTTTTGGTTTTTCATCTGCATTTCTGCTTTTTTATTTGAATATTGGTAGATGAAATAAATAAGCTGCCAAATTGCGATGGGTTTACTAAAATCTAGAATAACTTGTAAAAAAGTAAAGGTGCTGATATTGATTGAATAATTTTCCTCCAAAATCAGAGCATCAATTGGAAGGTTAATCATCGTGAAAATAAAGGACAATAATACGAGAGATAGTATTTCGTATGGGATGAGTTTTTTTAGGGGAAATTCCTGCCAAGACTGTTTATTATAGATAATTCTATAGGAATGGGTTAGAAATATACCGAGAATAATATTGAAAATACCTGAAAACAACCATTCGATTCTCCATCCAAAATTTTGTGTATAGACGAGGGTCTCATTTAATGACCAAAGCGTCCAACCCAAAATTTGAAATAACCAATACATTTTATATGCTATCTTTTAAATTTTTCAAATGTTCAATATTGCATTCATCCATAATTTCGATAGAATTTTTATCATAGTCAAAAACTAAATGATAAAGGCAAAGATTTTGGTGACGAAATTTGTCCATTTCATGGAGGGGGCAATTTGTCATTAAGGTCAATAAAATTCGGATGGCTCTACCGTGCATAGCCATTAAAATATTTTCTTCGTCTCGTCTAGAAAATATGATGTCTAGCACTGGTTTTTGTCGAGCGATTACATCTTCCGGACTTTCTCCGTCTGCGCATTGGATATGGGTATTGCCCTTTCTCCATTCATAAATTAGGTTTTTATAGTATTTATTACCTTCGGAATTAATAATTTGTCCTTCTTTATTTCCCCAGGAGATTTCATTTAGGCCTTCATATTGTTCCCAAGGGATACCTTTTTCGATGAATTTTTGAACGGATTGGTGGGTTCTTTTTAATTTGGAAGTATAGATTTTATGAAGGGGGAGGGAATGGTAGGATTCATAAAATGCTTGGGCTTGTTTTTTTCCGAGTTCGTTTAGATCTGAATCTATTCCAGAACCTTGAACGACTCCTTTTCTATTATAATCTGTTTCTCCGTGGCGAATTAAGTATATATTTTTTTTAGATGCCATATATTTATTTATTTTTGAGGAATTAGATTTTCCTGAAAGAATAAATTTACAAAATTATGTTTAAAGTTAATCGAAGTATTGAGGAGTTAAATGAATGGTGCAAGGGAAATATGTTGGAACATTTGGGAATTAAATTCCTTGAGGCAAGTCCGGAATATTTAAAGGCGAGTATGCCTGTGGATCATCGAACCAAACAGCCATTTGGTTTGTTACATGGAGGAGCTTCTGTGGTATTATCTGAAACATTGGGATCTGTTGCTACGGCATTTGCGGTGGAGGATTATACGAAGGAGGTTGGAGTAGGAGTAGAGATTAATGCGAATCATTTAAAATCGGTTACTTCAGGAACAGTCATTGGAATTTGCACACCAATAAGGCTAGGGAGGAAGATTCAGGTTTTTGAAACGAAGATTTATAATGAGGAAGAGGAGTTGATATGTGTGAGTAGGTTAACCTGTGCAATTGTACCATTGAGGTCATAATATGAATCATTTTAAGGATTTTTCTTTTTCGGAATGGCAGGATGTTTGGGAGAATAATTTAGGTAATTCTGCCATGGCTTTATGGAAATTGCCCCAGACGGATCAGGTGAATTTCATCATTGATCATCAGGGGGGTAGTGAATTAGACCATAAGAATATCGAACAATTACGTCCTGGATTTGTGATTGCTGATTTTGAGGGGAAATTGATTTATTTAAATGCGAAGGATTATTATTCTGATCGGATACCCAAGATATTTTTTGAGGGGGGGAAATTCGATATAGAGGAAGACATAAATGAAAAGAATAGATATTTAAAATTGGTAGAGGAAACGGTTGAGGAGATTTCCAAGGGGAAAATGCAGAAGGTGGTATTATCTAGGAGGCGGAAAGCGTCTTTGGAAAAGGTTCCGATTATGGAGATTTTTAAGCGCCTTGGGAATTTATATCCGGATGCATTTATCTCTGCCTTTACTTTGCCGGGAGAAGAATCTATTTGGGTTGGATCTAGTCCAGAAATTTTAGTACAACAAAATAAGGAGGGGGTTTTCCGTACGTTTTCCTTGGCAGGTACACAAGTTGCATTGCCGGGGGTTCAGGTGGGGCAGGTATTGTGGGGACAAAAAGAAATTGAGGAGCAGGCCTATGTGAGTCGGTATATTATTGATTGTTTCAAGAAGATTCGTTTGAGGGAATATGCGGAGATAGGACCAAAAACTGTTTTAGCGGGGAATTTATGGCATTTGAAAACGGAGTATCGGGTTAATACTGAATTATTAAATTATAAGCAATTGGCGAGTACGATGTTAGATTTATTGCATCCTACCTCGGCGGTATGCGGCACGCCCAAGAATTTGGCCAAGGAATGGATTTTAAAAAAAGAGGGTTATGATCGGAAGTACTATACGGGCTATCTTGGTCCGATAAATTTTGATTTGGAGATTTCGATATTTGTCAATCTACGAACGGTTGAATTATACGGTAGGGGGGATCATTGGGAAGGGTATTTTTATGCTGGTGGAGGCATAACTGAAAATTCAAATCCTCAGAAAGAATGGGAGGAGACAGAATTAAAGATTCAGACCATGTTGAGGGGGTTTTAGTTTAAGGGAAGAGGGAAGAGTTACGAACTACAAGTGAAGAGTGAAGAGTGAAGAATTCGAATTAAGAATTAAGAATTAAATGAACTCCTAGTTCGTAGTTGGTAGTTCGTAGTTCGTAGCTCATTGTTCGATGGTCAGTTGAACGCGTTCTATTTTGGCATCGGATACTTCTAACACTTTGAAAGAGAATTTATCAATTTCTATGACTTGATTTTCAGCTGGGAAATCTTCGTAATTCGCAAATAACATCCCTGAAATTGTATCGTAATCTCCCTCAGGAAGATTCAATTTATATTTTTCGTTTAGGTATTCTATTTCTTGTCGACCAGATAAAATAAAGGTATTATGATCTATTTGTTTTTCTTCCCAATCTTCTGAATCATCAAATTCATCCTGTATTTCTCCGAAGATTTTTTCCATTACATCTTCCATGGAAACTAATCCGGAAGTAGAACCAAATTCATCTACCACCAATGCCAAAGATTTTCTCTCCTTGGATAATTTCAACATTAAATCATTGGCCATCATGGCTTCTGGGACAATTAAAATCGTATTTAAAATTGAATTAATATCTTTAGGCTTTTTAAATAAGGCCATGGAATGACAATATCCGATTACATCTTCTAAGCTTTCCTTATAAATTAGAACTTTTGAATGGCCAGATTCCACAAATACTTCCTTCAATTTTTCAATTCCATCCTCTAAATCAATTGCCGTAATTTCTGTCCGAGGAATCATACAATCTCTTACACGAACCTCCTTAAATTCAAGGGCATTATGGAATATTTTTGCATCCACTTCCGATAAATCCTCATCCTCTGGTTGGTTATTTAAATTCTGGAAATAATGGTTTAAGTCGGTAAGTCCGAAAGCGGGTTTTTCTTCCGAATATTTCAATCTTAGAACTTTAAGAATAAATAATTTTGAAAGCTCTACGATAAACCATACAAAAGGATAAAGTAAATAATAGATAATGGCGATTGGGATGGCCAGCCATTCTAAAATTAAATCTGGATTTATTAAAAATAAACTTTTTGGGGTATATTCTGAGGTTATCAATAATATCACCGTTGCCAATAATGAAGCGATAAATCGAAGAAAAACCTCATTGATTGAAAGGGGGATTATTCCAACCAAAAAATGATAAAGGCTTTCTTCCATGAAGATTCCATATAATACAAGAGCTAGGGTATTCCCTACCAACATGGTACCAATAAAATGGGAGGGTTTATTATTGAAAAATGATATTATTTTAGCATTCCATTTATTTTGCTTTCCCTTTAATTCAAAATATAATTTATTGGACGAAACATAAGCCATTTCAACTCCCGAAAAAAATGCGGATAAGATTAATGAAATAAGGATAAAATTAAATTCGGGGCCTTCAGTCATGATTTATTATTTTTTTGACCGTTTCTTGTTGAATCTTTTTTCTTGTTCTTTTTGCGAATTTTTATCTTTTGCAATACGCATTTGTCTAAAATATTGGTAAACAAATAAAGCAGAGATGCAAAACATTAACCAAAAATAATGGTAATTCAATTCTGCCCAAAAATCTCCTCGAATATTTTCGGGAATAGGAGAGTTTAAATCCATTACCCAAATGATAAAGAAGCCAATACCTACTGCCAAGCTTATTTTTTCTTTTCCACTCATGCGATTGCTTTCGGTTTTAAATATTTCGCCATTGCAATAAAGGTACCTAAAAATAATATAATTGAACCAATCCAAACAAGATTTATCCAAGGTTTTTCAATCGCTTTAATGATAATTAGATCCTGGCTAGTGGTATTTACTGCGAAGGAAAATTCAGAAGTATTGGGATTAATACCGGTAAATTTAATTTTTATTCCTGATTCAATGCTTTCAAATGCGGGCATAGCCACCAGGCCATCTTTAATGATGAATTGTGGTTTTAAGCTATATTGAATAAAGTTTTTCCCTAAAACAGAGAAATTTGCTTCTACTGCTGCGTCCTGTTCTCCTAATTCCATTCCATCCACATTCATAACTCTTTCAACCTGATTTAGGGTTACGACGAAATCATTGATAAATAAGGTATCGCCAATTGAAAGGGTATAATTTTGTGTTTCAGACCAATTTTTTTCTTCAGAACCACCTGCAGCTAGGATTGGATCAAGGGAAACATAGGTATAGATATCGTGACTAGAATTATGTTTAATATCGGGGGAGATGGCTGTTCCCATTTTCGGATTTACTTGCCAACGAGGAAATAAAGAAACGGTTTTTCCTTCTTTATCTTTAAATTCTAATTCAAAATAAGTGTTTTCTGGTTCGGTAGTAAGGGTATCGCCTTTATGAATGGTTTCATTTCCAACGATAATATCTTTTAAAGCGACTGTATGAAAATCATTTTCAATCAAATAAAAATCATTTTTGTTGAAATAACCGGGGTAATCTCTTAGGGCGATTTTTCGACCTTTATAAGTAATAGTATAATTCTGCATGGAGGCAGGTTCGCCAAGCCATAAAGGGAGATTTTCTTTATTTTCTTTATTATCGTCTTTGGTAAATTCTTCGGATTTATTTGAAATGGCAAAACCTGAATTATTCAAGGAAACGATTTTAGAATATCCGGAGGAGAATAAAATTCCTACCAGCATGATGGCTAAACCAAAATGGGAAATTGCTCCACCTGATAGATTGAATTTTGCTTTTAAAAGGTGAAGAACTATTGAGCCATTGGTTATTATTCCAAATATTCCTGCGAATAAAAATAAGATATAAACAGGATTGAATACCTCTCCGAAATTAATTACTAAAATGGTAAGGATAGCAGTAATTAAGGTAGGAGTATAAAGTGATTTTAAATTTGCTTTCCCTTTTAATTTTCCCCACCAAATATATTGTCCGATTCCTGAGCAAATTCCTACCAAGATATAAATCCAGATTTGAATTTTGCTATAATGTTCTACCTGATCTGCAGGCAAGGCAATATTGGAAAGTATGCCAAAAGATTCTAAAATTTTATTATAAACAGGGATGGAAGTAGTAAAGGTAAGTTGAAATGCCGATAAACCTAAAAGTGAAGCTGAAACGAAAATCCAGAATTCGCGACTATATACTTGTAATTCTTTATCATCTGAAGGGATATTTTTCCAGCGATAAAAAGCCATTCCTACGGCAACGAAAAGGAAGGTTAATAAATAAATTAGTAATTGTCCGGATAAACCAAGATCTGTAAAGGAGTGTACGGAGGCATTTCCTAGGATTCCGGATCTGTTTAAGAAGGTTGAATATAGGACAAGGATAAAGGTTGCAATTACAAGAATTATGGAGGTTTTTAGAGAGCCTGATGAGGTTTTTGCATGAACCATGGTATGGACGGCTGCAATGAGGGTTAACCAAGGGACGAAAGAAGCATTTTCTACCGGGTCCCAGTTCCAATATCCTCCGAAATTTAGGGTTTCATAGGCCCAATATGCGCCCATCATGATTCCAATTCCAAGAATTGCAAGGGAGAATAAGGACCAAGACATAGAAGGCTGGATCCATTCTTTTAATTTTTTTTTCCAAAGGCCTGCGATTAAATAGGAAAATGGAACTAAGGTAAGGGCAAAGCCTAGAAAAAGGGTTGGAGGGTGGATGACCATCCAATAATTTTGAAGTAGGGGGTTAAGGCCTCTTCCATCTTCTGGGATGAAATCGGGGTTCATTTGCCAAACAGGAAGATCAGGTTGTGCCTCTCTCAATAATAAGAAAGGAGATGATCCTATTTTCAATTCAATACCTGGGATAATGATACCTAAAATCATGGAGGTAAGAAATGCCTGAACAAGGCTAAAGGTAAACATGACGGGGCCTTCCCATTCTGATTTTTTACTACTTAATAATACCCCAATGATGGCTTGCCAGAAAATCCATAATAAGAAAGAACCTTCTTGTCCTTCCCAATAGCAAGAGACCATGTATTTCAATGGAAGGGCTAAAGAGGAGTGTGTAAAGGCATATTGGTATTCGAAGTAATGATTATAAATTATAATGAATAGGGAAGCTGCTACGCCAATTACAGCCAATAAATGGGTAAAGAAAATGGTTCTTCCAAATTTAAGCCATTCATTTTTTTCTATTTCAATTTTGGAATTACTTGCTTTGAAATAGGAATAAGTAGCAATTAAGGAAGTGATAAAAGAGCTTATCACTAAAATATGTCCAACCTGGCCGATTGTTTCGTGTATCATTATAAATTGGTTTCTTCAATTTTACCTTCTTGATATTTTGAAGGGCATTTTAATAGAATTTTATCACAATAGAAATTATGATCTTGGTTATTCATGCTACCGATAAGCACAATTTTTTCAGATTTTTCAAAATCTTGGGGTTTAGGGGAGCCATAAATTACTTTATTTTCTCTACCAAGGCTATCGATTACGGTAAATTCTAGTCTATTTGCGTCGATTTCAGGATTATAAACCATTTCTAGGATTTTACCTTCAGCATCTTTTTTCAATTCGCCCACGACATGCACTTTTTGTTCAGGGCTAGATTGGGCGATTTTTTCAGCTTCGTCAAAACCTACGTAGGTGGAGGCATCTGCTGATGTAATCAGGATGATACCGATGGCTACGGCGATAAGGATTAGTCCAAAAATATGTGATTTTTTCATTTTAGTTTTTCTTATTTAAACGATTTTCTAACTTATTTAGTTTCGAATCGAGACTAAAAAGGTAGAAGAAAATACCGATTAAAATTACGAGAACAACGGCTACGACGACATAAATTTTACCTTCTTGGCGCATTTTGTCTGCCATTTCAATTTCTTGAGAAAATGCGGAGAAATTGATTAATAATAGGGTAAATATTAGGAATAATTTATTTTTCATCTTCGATATCATTAAGTTTTTCTTCTAATTTTTTAGATTTGATTTTTAGGGAAGTTATCCAGAATCCTAATAAAGTCCATCCGATGATTGCTGGATAGAAGACCATTCTCATTCTATTATCTAGGTCCATTTTATTAAATCCGGGGTTACCGCCATTTCCTGGGTGAAGGGAGTCTGTCATCCTTGGAAGGATCCAGATTAGAACCATAAAAATGACGAAAGCGAAGATATTATATACGTTAGAGATTCTTGCTTTTTGCTGTTCGTCTTGGATGGAGGAACGTACGAGCAGGTAAGCGAGATAGATTAACATACCGATAGCTACGGAATTCAGTTTTGAATCGTTTGTCCACCAAGCGCCCCAGGTAAATTTTGCCCAGATGCTCCCGGTGATTAGTCCGAGTGTTGCGAAAAGAAGTCCAACTTCTACAAAGGAATTGGATTTCAGGTCATATTGGAGGTCATTGGATTTCAGGTATTTAATGGAGTGGTATACTGAAGCGATGAGTAGGAAAATCATGGAGAACCACATGGTTACGTGGAAGTATAGATTTCTTACGGTTTCATTTAGGATGGGTTGACGGGGAACTTGTCCGAGGAAGCCTTCCCAGATGGTAAAGATTAGCAGGATGATTGCTAAGTATTTAAAACCTTGTTTTTTTAATTTCTCCATAAGTAGGGGAATAAAATTCCTGAAAGAGTGACTAAAATTACATCGAGTGCAAACAATATTGCAATTTCGTTCCAATTTTCTATTAAACCAAACCCATCCATAGCGCTTTTAGAAACTTTGATTAAAATTAGGAGGAGGGGAATAGTAAGGGGGAAGGATAATACGGCCATGAGGGTGGCGTTATTATCTCCTTTTGCGGCGATGCCAGCCACGAGGGTGAGTGTGGAAGCGAAGCCGATTGCGCCGAGTAAAAGGCTTAAAAGGTAGATTGGGAGGTTTTGAATGGGGTTATCCATGACCCAAGCGTAGAAGAAAATACCGATAAAGCTTACAAGGCAAAGGATGATGGAATTATAGATTATTTTTGAATAGATGATTGCTTCTGGGCTAACGGCGGTATAGTAGAAGAGGTCTCTATTTTTGGATTCTTGGGTGAATGATTTTCCTACGGCGTTGATAGCGACGAAGAGGATGATGATCCAGAAGAGGGTATTCCAGGTGATGGGGTGAATGGATTGTGTTTTTGTTTTAAAGGAGAGGTAGCAGACGAAAATGGTGCTTGCCAGGTAAAGAATAAGTCCTTGAAGGGCGAATTTTTGTCGCCATTCTAATTTAAATTCTTTTTGAATCAGGACAGGGATTTCTTTTAGGATCATTTGGGGCAAAATTAATCAATTTTTAAGAAATGCCACCACCACCCACCCATAAATTTACCCGATTTCGAGGAATTTTCCTAACAGTAAACTGGTAAAGAATAGGTGATTAAGCTAATATCAATTTTTAGATTTGAAAATTAGAGTTCTAATTTAAGAAATCTACCGGTATGGCTTTTTTTGTTTTTCGCAATTTCCTCGGGTGTACCGGTGGCCACCAATTCTCCACCTTTCATTCCGCCTTCGGGACCAATATCGATAATATGATCAGAAACTTTTAAAACGTCTAGATTATGTTCAATAATTAAAACGGTGTTACCTTTATCAACGAGTTTTTGTAATACGTTCAATAATAATTTAATATCCTGAAAATGGAGACCGGTGGTGGGCTCATCCAAAACATAAAGGGTTTTTCCAGTATCTTTTTTGGATAATTCTTCAGAGAGTTTCACTCTTTGGGCTTCTCCACCACTCAAGGTAGTAGCGTGTTGACCAAGGCTAATATATCCCAAACCTACGTCTAATAAGGTTTTGATTCTTCTATGAATTTTTGGTTGATTTTCGAAGAATTCATAGGCTTGTTCCACGGTCATATCCAAAATATCGGAGATGGATTTACCTTTGAATCTAACTTCTAGGGTTTCTCTATTGAAGCGTTTTCCTTTACAAGTTTCACATTCTACTTGTACATCTGGAAGGAATTCCATTTCAATTTTTTTCAAGCCTGCACCTTCGCAGGTTTCACATCTTCCACCTTTTACATTGAAACTGAATCTTCCAGGCTTATAACCCCTTATTTTAGATTCTGGTAAATCTGAAAATAGGGTACGTATATCGGTGTATAAATTGGTATAAGTAGCAGGATTCGAACGTGGGGTTCTTCCAATCGGACTTTGATCTACTTCAATAATTTTATCAATATTTTCAATTCCTGTGATAGATTTGAAAGGTAAAGGATCTTTATTTGATTTATAAAATTCTTTTTTTAGATAAGCTACTAAGGTTTCATGAATTAAGGTAGATTTACCTGAGCCAGAAACACCTGAAACAGTAATTAATTTTCCGAGAGGAATATCTACATCGATATTTTTTAGGTTATTTCCTGAGGCTTTTTTAATTGAAATAGTTTTTTCATTACCCTTTCTTCTTTCCTTGGGAATTTCAATTTTCCATTCATTTCTAAGGAAATTTGAGGTAGGAGTATTAAGTTTTAGGAAATCTTCCGGACTACCTTTTCCTACAATTGTGCCTCCGTGAATACCTGCACCCGGACCAACATCCAAAATATAATCTGCCGCGAGCATCATGTCTTTGTCGTGTTCTACTACAAAGACTGAATTGCCAATATCACGAAGATCTTTTAAAGATTGAATTAATTTTTCATTATCTCTTTGATGAAGACCGATGGAGGGTTCATCCATGATGTATAAAACACCTACTAATTGTGTGCCAATTTGGGTTGCCAAACGAATTCTTTGGGCTTCACCCCCAGAGAGTGTCCGGATGGGACGATCAAGCGTAAGATATGTCAATCCGATTTGAGTTAGAAAACCTACTCGTTTTTTAATTTCTTTGATGACTTCCTGGCCAATTTGTTTCTGACGGTCGGAGATTCTTTCCTCTAAATTTTCTAGCCAATTTTCTAATTCAACCACATCCATTTGGGCTAGTTCTCCAATATGTTTACCATCAATTTTATAATGGAGAGATTCCTTTTTTAATCGATAACCCCCACAATCATCGCAAGTCTTGATAGTAACAAAATCTGAAAACCAGTTTTGTGCACGTTCATTGTCGGACTGGCTATATTTTTTGATAAAGTTTATGATACCCTCATATTTCATGCTCCATTCCGTTCCTTGATATTTTTTGGAGGGCACAGCCACGGGCTTATCGGAACCATAAAGCATCATTTTAATTGCTTCAGGAGGAAATTTTTCGATTGGAGTGGATAGTCCAATTTTGAAGGGTTTTAATAAGGATTCTAATTGTTTAAATATCCATAGATCTCGGTATTCACCAATTGGGGCAATGGCTCCTCTAATGATGGATAAAGATTTATCTGGAATGATGGAATCTTCTGTAATTTCCTCTATTATTCCCAATCCATTGCAGGTTGGACAAGCTCCATACGGACTATTAAAGGAAAAAGTATTGGGGGCAGGTTCATCATAAGAAAGACCTGTTTTTGGATCCATTAAAGTTTGAGAAAAATAATGTACCTTTTGATCTTGATCTAAAAGTATAATTTGTCCTTTACCTAATTTCATCGCAGTTGAAAGAGATTGGGAAAGACGAAGTCGATCTTGTTTATCTAAAATTAGTCGATCCACTACTACTTCTACATCATGGATTTTGAAACGGTCTAATTGTAGGTTCGGAACGATTTCCTGAATTTCTCCATCAATTCTCACCTTGGTATATCCCCATTTTGCAATTTGAACGAATAATTCTCTATAATGACCTTTTCTTCCCTTTACTACTGGTGCCAATAGGATGGTTTTTTGTCCTTCAAAAGATTGATAAAGAGCATCAATAATTTGGTCGGTAGACATTTTTACCATTTTTTCCCCACTTAGGTAGGAATAGGCATCGGCAGCTCTAGCGTAGAATAAGCGTAAGAAATCGTAAATTTCTGTGGTAGTTCCAACAGTAGATCGGGGATTTTTTGAAGTGGTTTTTTGTTCGATAGAAATTACTGGAGAGAGCCCTTCGATTTTATCAACATTGGGTCTTTCCAGGTTTCCGAGGAAATTTCTTGCATAGGCAGAGAAAGATTCCATATACCTTCTTTGTCCTTCCGCATAAATCGTATCAAATGCTAGTGAGGATTTCCCTGAACCGGAGATACCCGTGATTACTACCAATTGATTTCTTGGTATTTTTACATCAATATTTTTGAGATTATGCTCTCTAGCACCGTAAACTTCAACGTGGGAATAACCTGTAAGGTCTAACATAAACTAAATTTGATTCATTTAAGGCGATAAAATAATAATGCGAATTAAGAATCATTTCTTTCATAATTCTTAATTCGCAAAATTATAAATTTTAATGAATTCTATCTAAAGAATTCATCAAAAGTAATACTTACGAAAACTGTTCTACCAATTGCTGGATTCGCCCATGAGGTAGTATATAAGTTTCCAGAAAGATTAGAACCTCCTACTTTCACTAAGGATTTCATTGAAGGAATTCTTTTGGTTATTGCAGCATCTAAAGTAGAGAATGCTGGAATAACAGATCCCTGAGCTTGATTTACAACCGGATTAACGATTGATGATTGCCAAACAAAAGAATCTTGATTTCTATATGTAATATTAAATCCGAAACCTGATTTACCAATATTGCTATTTGCTAAGGTAAAGGTTTTTCTCATTTTAGGAGTATTGTATCCTAAGGTTTTAACGTTGATATCGTTACCTGTAACAGATTTTACTTCATTACTAGATAAATTCGCTCCGATAGTGAAATTTCCTGCAAATTTCCAGTCAATTCCTAATCCCCAACCACCAGTTTTAACCTTACCTTCTACATTCGCAGGGAATGAGAATGTATTGGAACCGTTGATTGTTGCTAAAGAAGTACCCGTTGTAACAACTTGACCAGCAGAGAAATTATTATAAGTAGAAGAATACCAATAAGCATCTACTAAGAATTTATTTGCAAACAAGCCTTTGTAACCAAGTTCTGTTGAAACTACTCTTTCAGGTTTCCATTCTTTTGCTTGGTATTTTTGTGGGTTTCCTGCAAGCAAAGAACTTAAAGTATAGGCATTTCCATCTAAATTATACATTTTTTGTACCGCTGGAAGACCACCTAATAGTCTAGCAGTAGGAGTACCTAAATTAATATATTGATCCTGTGTTGTTGGGATTCTAAAACCAGACTGATAAGAAGCTCTAATATTAGAAGTTCCAAGGCTTAATACTCCGGATACTCTTGGAGTAAATTGACCTTTAAAGTTTTCATTTTTATCATATCTAGCAGAACCAGTAATTTTGAATTTATCTTCAAATAAAGATTTTGCTAATTGTAAATAAGCTCCATATTCAGAAATGGTATATTCAGAACCATCTGCCTTAGTTAGGAATAAAGAACCTTGAGAATTTAAATTATATCTTCTATAATTTGCGCCTGCTACAACTTCTAGTGCATTGTTTAATGCTTCTGTGAAATTATACATTCCCTCGAAGTGAGTCATGCCAGTTCTATCAATGAATTTTGCACCATTTGGAAGTGCTTTTTTCGAAGCTTCTTCTTTTGCTGCATTGAATGCTGCAGAACCAGCGGCTGGAACAACAGATTGTGCTGCAGCTAGAGAATTTGCATAGAAAGTAGAAAATCCAGCTGATGCTGCTGCTGTTGCGGCATCATAAGCTCCAAAAGGATTCCCTGTTCCTGCCAAGGTAGTTTGGAATGCAGTAGCAAAAGTTCCAAATGATTGGCCTGCAAATGTTAGGAAATAATTGGTAAAATAATTGGTATAAGTTCCAGTATTATTTAAAATTAATTGCGCTAAAGTACCTCCAGCGTAAGCATCTCCTGAATTTTCAGTCGTATTATATCCTCTTAAGAACCAATTAGAACCTTTTAATTCTGCTTTAAATTGATTTAAATGGAAATTCAATAAAGAATAACGGTCAATACCTGTATAAACTGAAGTACCCTGACCATAATTATCTTGAACGATTAATTCAATATCATCATTCAATCTCCAGTGAACTGCAGCATTGAATTTTAAATTCTTATTGTTATAGTTTACAATATCTTGCTCCAAATATCCCGGACCAGAAATATTAACATTTGGAATAAATTTTCCCATTAAAGTAGCCGCAGTAATATTTGGCTGACCAGTAGCAGTATATGCTTGGTTTAACCCTCCTAAAATTTGCTGGAATCCTAAATAAAATTGAGATAATGCAGTTGCAGTAGCCGCTGGATAACCTGCTGATTGTAATCCTGCAGGTAAAGCTTGTGGTAAAGCAGCAGCTGGATAACCTGCAGCTAAAATTTGTGCTGCCGCTCCATTTACTCCATTATATATTCCTAGGATATTATTAAATAGGTTTTGATTGATCTCATCACCATAAATATTAATACCATTATATGCTAAACTATTCGCTCTTGTTCCAGAAGCTAAGCCTGCTACACTAGATTGGTCTCTATAGTCTGTTGCTTGCCAATCTGTTGCATTTTGAGCAGTAATATTGAATTTTACTGCAAATTTATTCTTCCATGCCTTTGCATATCGAAGGGATAAATCTGAAAAAGGAGTATTCGCTGTAGTTCTATTACTAGCCGACATCGATCCGTATTTTACCTGCGCTGAAAGTCCCTGGTATAAGAAAGGACTTTTTGAGTTCATTAATAATAAACCATTAATCGCATTTGGTCCGTACAATGCAGACGCCGCACCCGGTAATACCTCAACTTTTTCTAAGTCTAATTCTGAAATACCAACCACGTTACCTACAGAGAAATTTAATCCAGGAGCTTGATTGTCCATCCCATCAATTAATTGAACAACACGGACGTTACCATTCGAACCAAATCCTCTCATATTAATTGAATTGAAAGAAAATGATTGTGTACTCATGTCAATTCCCTTTAAATTTCTTAAAGCGTCATAAAAATTTGCAGATCCTGTTTGTTGAATATCTCTAATAGACATTGTTTCTACAGATACTGGAGATTTTAAAACACTTTCCTCAACTCTCGACGCCGATACCACCACTTCATTTCCTAAGGTTGAAGTTTCATTCATTTTAATGGTCATATTTTCATTGGTACCATCAATTTTCATTTCTACTGAGGAATAACCTACACTTGAAACAACAATTGTGAAAGGTGTTGGAGTAGATGTCGTTAGACTAAATTTACCATTTAAATCAGCAATCGTACCAATGACTTTTCCTTTAACTGATAAATTTGCTCCAATCATCGGGGAGCCATCATTCGAGTCTACAATACTACCTGAAATGGTAGTTTGAGCAAGAATCGTTATAGATGTAATTAAAAATAAAACGGCACTTAGTGCAAGTTTGAGTGAAAGTTTTTTCATAAGAATATGTTTATGAAGTTTGTTAAATTTGGGGTAAAGATAGAAATATAAATTGTATTTTAATATATTAAATTATCAAATTAAATTGAAATATCACAATTAAATATTCAAATTTTTAAATTTTATAATTTCTTAATGTTTGGTATTTCTTGATTTTCACTAACTTAGAACAATATTATCGCCTGAATCAATGAAAAAAATCTTTTTAATTTTTATCCTAATTTCTGCCTTTTCTTGTTCAAAACCTTTTTATTATATCAATCCGAATAGATTTAGTGATGTTCCCCAACCTCCAGAGGTAGACTATTCTAAAATTGAAAATTGGGCTTCTCATCCGAATATCCAGGATGAGGCAGATAAAATTCCTAAAAATTCAAATTTTAAGGATGGCCAAAAAGAGGCTGAGGTAGATGTCTTTTTTGTTTATCCAACAGTTTTTATCAAGGAACCTCGGTTTGAATATTCTTGGAATGCTTATTTGGGAGATTCCCTGTTGAATAAAGAAATTGATGAGGGTACCATCCGAAATCAAGCATCTGTTTTTAATGGATCCGCAAAAATTTATGCTCCAAGATATAGACAAGCCCATTATTATATTTATTATACGCCCAATAAAGAAGACAAAACTGCCGCATTAGATTTGGCCTATTCCGATGTAAAAAAGGCTTTTGAATACTATTTGAAAAATTTTAATCATGGTAGACCAATCATTATAGCCGGCCATAGTCAAGGTACTCAACATACAACCAGACTTTTACAGGAATATTTTGATGGGAAGGAATTGTCTAACCAATTAGTTGCAGCTTATATCATCGGAATAGCTACCCAAAAATCTTTTTTCAAGGAATTAAAACCTTGTGCAAATCCTGATCAAACTGGTTGTTTTGTTTCTTATACCACCTTTCACCGGAAATATTATCCAGATTGGCATCCAAGAAAAGAAACAGATTTGGTTTCGGTAAATCCAGTCTCGTGGACTTTAAATGAAAAACACGCTTCAAGATTTGAAAATCCTGGGGGTGTTGGATTGAATTTTAATTATATTGAGCATGCTACTGATGCCCAAAATCATCAGGGATTATTATGGATTCATCAGCCTCATATTTTTGGGAGAATTTTTATCCATAAAAAAAATTGGCATATTGGAGATTATAATTTATTTTGGGGTTCAATTCGAAAAAATGTAGAAAATCGGATTGAAAAATTTAACCAAAAAAAATGAAAAGAAGGTTTTTAGTTGTTATGGCTGGTGGAGCAGGTACAAGATTTTGGCCTGTTAGCACGGAAGAAAAACCTAAACAATTCCTAGATATTCTCGGAGTCGGAAAGACTTTATTACAAATGACAGTGGAGAGATTCCAAGGAATTATTCCTGTTGAAAATATCGTTATCGTTACCAATAAAGAATATAAATCCCTAGTTCAGGAGCAATTGCCCTTTATCATGGACAACAATATTCTTTTAGAACCATATGGTAAAAACACTACCCCATGTGTGGCCTATGCAGCTTATAAAATATCTTCTAAAATAAAAGATGCCCATTTAATTGTAAGTCCGGCGGACCACCTCGTGGTGAACGTTCAAGATTTTCAAATAGCCATTAACAAGGCTATAAAAAGTTCTTCTGAGGGAGGGATAGTCACCCTAGGAATTCAACCTAGTAGCCCCAATACGGGTTATGGGTATATTCAATATTTACCATGTGAAAAAAATGATGTTTGTAAGGTAAAGACTTTTACTGAAAAACCAAATTTAGAATTAGCGAAGGCATTCGTAGAGAGTGGAGATTATTTATGGAATTCTGGAATTTTTGTTCTGACAGCCAAAACCTTTAAAAAAGAATTAGAGGAAAATGTGGAAAGAATGGCAGAACAATTTTCCGAAGGGGATAAAATTTATTATACCGAAGGAGAGGAAGAATTTATTCAACGAATATATACAGTTGTGAAAAGTATTGCCATTGATATTGCAATCATGGAGAAATCTAAAAATATTTCCGTAATACCTTCAGATTTTGGATGGACAGACCTAGGAACTTGGAATTCTTTGTATGATCAAATTGAAAAAGATGGAAATCAAAATGTAATTCAAGGTAAGGTGATAGCTTATGATACACATAATTGTGTGATTCATATTTCTGAGGGTAAAACCTTGGTCGTACAAGGTTTAGAGAATATGATAATTGCAGAGAAGAATAATAAGATTTTAATTTGTTCAAAAAATCAAGAACAAAATGTTAAGAATTTTATTGAAAATATAGATTAAGATATCCTAGACCAATTGACCTCATCTTTTTTCTGAGAAGCTATTTGCTTTTTGATTACTTCGTAACTTTCTTTCTCCAAATTAGGGTCTTCATTTAATATATTTTGTGCTTCTTGTCGGGCTACCTTTAAAATTTCAGAGTCTTTACTTAAATCTGCAATTAATAGATCTATTGCTCCACTTTGTCTGGTACCTCCTAAATCTCCAGGCCCTCTTAATTCTAAGTCTACCTCAGCAATTTCAAAACCATTATTTGTTCGAACCATGGTTTCTATTCTTTTTTTAGTTTGGGCAGAAAGTTCGTATCGGGTCATTAATATACAATAACTTTGGTCTGCGCCCCGTCCTACTCGTCCTCTCAATTGGTGTAACTGGGCCAATCCAAATCTTTCTGCATTTTCAATAATCATCACGGAGGCATTTGGCACATTCACCCCTACTTCAATAACGGTAGTTGCCACCATTATTTTTGTTTCATTTTTTATGAAACGATTCATTTCAAATTCTTTATTTGCAGGCTTCATTTTTCCATGCAAAATACTCAATGGATATTCTGGAAATGCCCTTTGGATACTTTCATAGCCATCCATCAAATCCTTAAGGTCCATTTTTTCAGACTCTTCAATCAATGGATAAACAATATAAACTTGTCTGCCTTTTTCAATTTCATTTCGAATAAATCCGAATACTTTTAGGCGATGGGAATCATATTGGTGAATGGTTTTGATGGGTTTTCTACCTGCAGGCAATTCATCAATAATGGAAATATCCAAATCTCCGAATAAAGTCATTGCCAGGGTCCTAGGAATAGGGGTGGCGGTCATCACTAAAATATGAGGATGGATATGTTTATTTTTCTCCCATAATTTCGCTCTTTGGGCCACGCCGAATCGATGTTGTTCATCAATGATACATAGTCCTAGATTATTAAATTCAACGATGTCTTCTAATAGGGCATGGGTACCTACAATGATATTTAATTCTCCAGATTGAAGGGTTTGGTGGATTGGAATTCTATCTTTTTTGGAGGTTGAGCCGGTGAGTTTGGCAATTTTTATTCCTAATAAATCTGCGAAAGGTTTTAATCCACGATAATGTTGATCTGCCAA
>JBJOIA010000008.1:0-4918 GCA_046047395.1 Bacteroidota bacterium
CCTTTTCTTGGTTATGGGGAAAACTTCAAAAAGTAAATTTGGAACCAATTTCCACAACCAAGCAAGCAATTGGACTTGGTCTTTTAACAATAGGATATTTAATTATTGCTCTAAGAGTAAAAGATTTGGGAGATGAAAAAATCAGTATTGTATGGTTTGGAATAATGTATTTATTTCATACTTTGGGAGAATTATGTTTATCTCCTATTGGATTATCCATTGTATCTAAATTAGCACCTAAACGTTTTTCTTCTTTATTAATGGGAGTCTGGTTTTTAGCTAATGCTGCAGGTTATGCATTGGCAGGTACCTTAGGGGCACTTTTACCTCCTGTAAAAGTCAGTTCAGGGATGACCTTACCAAATTTTTTAGGTTTTGATATCCATAATCTTTATGAATTCTTTATGTTATTTGTAATATTATGTGGAACAGCTGCCATATTAATGTTTATCTTATCAGAGAAAGTTTTAAAGAAAATGATGCACGGAGTAAAATAAAAAATTATGAAACATAGAAACGATATTCATTTACACCATGAGGAGGAACATCTTGAAAGTTCTGATTTTATTACTGACATAGTAATAGGAATGTCTGATGGCCTTACTGTTCCATTTGCTCTTGCGGCTGGTCTTTCTGGGGCCGTTTCATCTAATGAAATAATTACTACTGCAGGTGTGGCAGAAATTGTTGCTGGTTCCATTGCTATGGGACTCGGAGGATTTTTAGCAGGAATGACGGAGGTAGATCATTATAAATCTGAATTAAAAAGAGAATATGAGGAGATTGAAACAAAACCAGAAATGGAAAGGCAGGAAGTGAGGGATGTTTTTAAAGAATATGGTTTAGAAGGAGAAACTCTAGAGATTGTGGTAAACAAAATTGCAGAGGATAAGGATAGATGGGTAGATTTTATGATGAAATTTGAATTAGGGCTAGATAAACCAGATAAAAATAGAGCAAGAAATTCTGCACTCACCATTGGGGGTTCTTACATAGTTGGAGGACTCATTCCCTTGGTTCCTTATTTTTTCACAGAACATCCTTTAGATGCTTTATTATTTTCAGTTGAAATCACTTTAGCGGCCTTATTGGTATTTGGATATTTCAAAAGTAAAATAACTGGACAAAATCCTATCATTGGTGCCTTGAAGGTAAGTTCAATTGGGGCGGTGGCAGCGGCAGCGGCTTATTATGTAGCCACTTTATTTTAAAAACCATCAGCTGTATCATCCCCCCGATGATCAGCACCCGTTTCGAGAGATTTATTCTCCAAAACCCGAATTCCTTCAAATAATCCAATTGAATTGGTAGGGATTAATTCATAACCAATGGATTCAAGATAATTGATTTTTTGCTTGGAAAACCTGTTATTTTCATAGCGAACATTATCTGGTAACCATTGATGATGAAAGCGTGGAAATTCTACTGCCTCTTGCATTTTCATATCAAATTCAATTAGATTTAAAAATACTTGAAAAACAGATGTTATAATAGTTGAACCACCAGGCGTTCCCAAGGTTGCAAATAATTCACCATCTTTTTCGATTATAGTGGGAGTCATAGACGAAAGCATTCTTTTTCCCGGTTGGATTTCATTGGCTTTTGAACCTACTAATCCATATAAATTTGGAACGCCTGGCTTGGAGGAAAAATCATCCATTTCGTCATTCATCAAAAATCCACCACCTTTAATAAATACCTTAGAGCCATAAGAATTATTTAAAGTAGTGGTAATGGACACTGCATTACCATCCTGATCTATAATTGTATAATGTGTAGTTTGTGGACTTTCGTAGGGAATATTTCCTGGCAGAATAGTTTGACTTTTATTGGATTTTCCAAATTGAAAGTCTTTCATTCTAGTTAAAATATAATGATCTGAAAGAAGTGAATCTTGTGGAACCTCAAAAAAATCAGGATCACCCAACCATTTGGAACGGTCGGCAAAAACTCTTCTTTCAGCTTCAATAATTAATTGAATGGTAGAATCAGAATTTGGTCCCCAGTTATTTAAAGGATAAGGTTCCATCATTTTTATAAGTTGGGCAAGGGCAATTCCCCCTGAGGAAGGAGGAGGCATACCGATGACCTTATAATTTTTATAATAACTTATTATTGGTTTTCTCCAGATGGCATTATAATTTTTTAAATCATTGAGGGTAATAATGCCACCTGAATTCTTTAGTGAATTCACTATTAGTTTTGCTGTTTTACCTTCGTAAAAATCTTTTGGCCCAAATTTTGCAATTCTCTTTAAGGTTTTGGAAAGATCTTTTTGATATAGTATATCTCCTTCTTTAAAAGGAGTTGATTTGGTAAGATATGAATTAGCTCCATTATAATGAATAAATAATTCCCTTTGCGAATTTAACCCCTTTGCTTCTCTATAGGTTAAAACGATTCCATTTTTTGCCAAATCAATAGCAGGTTCTAGCAAAATATTCCAAGGTAAAGAACCAAATTTTTGATGCATTTCATTCATTCCTTTAACAGTACCTGGAACTCCAATAGAAAGGGAACCAAGGAAGGATTTATCTGGAATAATATTTCCAGAGGAATCCTGATACATGTTTAAATGGGCTTTTTGAGGAGCTTTTTCACGATAATCCAAGGTAAAAGAATCCCCTTTATTATCTCTATATACTAAAAAACCTCCTCCACCTATATTCCCTGCAGAAGGATGAACTACAGCAAGAGCAAAATTTACAGCAATGGCAGCATCAATAGCGTTTCCACCTTTTTGTAAAATCTCCTTTCCAATTTTTGAAGCTACTGGGTGAGTTGATACTACTGCAGCATTCTGAAAATTTAATTGTGGCTTTATTGTATTTTGTGCATTAATTAAAAAATGACCTAATACTAAAAATAGGGTTATTTTTTTGCTCATATGTTAAATTTATTTTAAAAATTAAATATATAGAATTAAATTTGCCAAAATTTTATTTAAACAAATAAAAAATAAACCGTGGATATATTCGAAAAAGTCGTCAACAATATGGGACCAATTGGTTCTCATGCGCATTATTCTCATCATTATTTTTCTTTTCCAAAATTAACTGGAGAACTTGGTCCAAGAATGACCTTTATGGGCAAGGAGATGCTGAATTGGTCATTGAACAATTATTTAGGATTGGCTAATCATCCAGAGGTTAGAAAAGCGGATGCAGAAGCTGCTGCAGAATATGGTTTGGCATATCCTATGGGAGCTAGAATGATGTCTGGTAATTCTGATTTACATGAAGAATTAGAAGCTAAATTAGCTGCTTTTGTAGGCAAGGAAGATTCTTTCCTATTGAATTATGGTTATCAGGGTGTAATGTCTGTGGTGGAGGCTATGGTAGATCATAAAGATATTATCGTTTATGATGCAGAATCTCATGCCTGTTTAATTGACGGCATTCGCTTACATAAGGCTAAAATGGGAAGTTATTATAAATTCAATCATAATGATATGGATTCATTAAGAAAGAATTTAGAGCGAGCTACCAAGGCAGTAGAAAAGACAGGAGGAGGAATATTAGTAATTACAGAAGGGGTATTTGGAATGTCTGGAAATGTGGGTAAAATAGATGAGGTTGTTGAGCTGAAAAAAGAATTTAACTTCCGCTTATTGGTAGATGATGCACATGGATTTGGTACCATGGGAGAGAATGGACAAGGAGTAGGAGAATATTTAAATTGTACAGAGGGGATTGATTTATATTTTTCCACTTTCGCAAAGTCTATGGCAGCTATTGGAGCATTTATAGCAGCAGACAAGGATATTATAATGTATTTAAAATATAATATGCGCTCCCAAACCTATGCTAAAGCATTGCCTATGCCTTTTGTAGTAGGGGGACTTAAGAGATTAGAATTAATTAAAAAGCACCCAGAATTAAGAGAAAAACTTTGGGAAAATGTACGTTATCTACAAAAGGGTTTAAAAGAGGCAGGCTTCGATTTAGGTCAGACTAATTCTCCAGTAACTCCAGTATTTTTACATGGAGATTATGATATAGCAGCAGTTACTGCTTTAGTAAGAGATATGAGGGAAAATTTTGGAATATTTTGTTCAATTGTGGTTTATCCTGTAGTTCCAAGAGGACAAATTATGTTAAGAATTATACCTACTGCAAGTCATAGTTTTGAAGACATAGAATATACCGTAAAATCCTTTGCAGAAGTACAAAAAAGACTAAAATCAGGGTATTACAAACAATAAATTAAAAAAAATATAAAAATTTTCGTTATTTTTTGAATTTTAATTTGTCTGATTATAGAAATTTACTAAATTGAAGTCAAATACAAAGCATAAAAAGCTTTTAGCTAGAAATTTTTTAAAACTTT
Source organism: Bacteroidota bacterium (assembly GCA_046047395.1). Classification (GTDB taxonomy): domain Bacteria; phylum Bacteroidota; class Bacteroidia; order Cytophagales; family Spirosomataceae; genus CAZVFE01. Next base: position 4,330 of record JBJOIA010000008.1, read on the forward strand.
TAAATTTATTAATCATGAGCAGATTTGCACAAGTAAGAGATTTAGTAATGTCAATGGAATCAGATTTCGAAAAATTCTATGAGAAAGGAAATTCAGCAGCAGGAACACGCGTAAGAGGTGGTTTACAGCAGTTGAAGTCATTATCTCAAGAAGTGAGAAATGAAGTTCAGTCTATGAAAAATGCTAAGAAATAATTTTCTTAAGCAAAAGAATTAAAAAAAGACCTGAAAAAAGGTCTTTTTTTTTGTCCATTATTAAAACAATTCGGGATTCATTACCGTAGCAATACCATCAACCATAATTTTACCCCTCTCCTTTTCAAATACTTGGGTAGTTATACGCGCAGTATGTTTTTGGCGGTCTATTTCCAAAACCTTAAATTTAAATTGGTAAACATTTCCTACATAGACAGGACGTTTAAAATCTAATTCATGCTTCATATAAATACTTCCCTTTCCTGGAAATTCCATTCCCATAATTTTACTAAAAATACTTAGAACAAATGCCCCATGTACGATTGGCTTTTTGAAGGGAGTATTTGCCGCAAATTCCTCATCCCAATGAAGAGGATTTGCATCTCCACTAACTT
>JBJOIA010000009.1:0-3137 GCA_046047395.1 Bacteroidota bacterium
CAGGTAATTTTCCAAGACCTTGTGTAAAATCTGAATGAAAACAAATTGAATTATCTTGCGCAATTTTATGGATTTCAGAAATAGGATTAATCGTACCTAATTCATTATTAACCCACATCAAGGAAATCAATTTGGTATTTGATTTAATGGAGGAAATCAATTCGGTTAAATCTAAAATTCCCTTCGAATCAGGCGAAAGAAGCGTGATCTCCCAACCTTTTTTTTCCAAGGCATAGAATATTTCTAAAACTGCTTTATGCTCAATTTTAGAACTAATAATATGGCCTTTATTTGGAAAATTATCTAAATAACCTTGAATCGCTAAATTATTAGATTCGGTAGCTCCAGAAGTAAAGATAATTTTCGCTTTATTATTTTTAAAATATTGTTGAATAGATAGTCGAGACTTTTCAATTATTTCTTCTGATTTCCAACCATAATAATGTAATTCCGATCCTGCATTACCAAAATTATTTTCAAAAGAATCCTTTAATACATCCAGAATTTTTGGATGAATAGGGCAGGAGGCAGCAAAATCTAAATATATAGGTTTATTCACAAATAATATTTTTATAAAAATAAAGAAATAAAAAAAGCTGTCCAAAATTGAACAGCTTTCTTATTATCTTGACAAAACTTCTATTTAAGTTTTTGTACGATAGCTTTAAATGCTTCTGGATGATTCATTGCTAAGTCAGCCAATACTTTTCTATTCATAGTCATACCGGATTGGTTATATTTTCCCATGAATTGAGAGTAAGACATTCCCTCAGCACGAACTGCAGCATTGATACGCTGAATCCAAAGACCTCTAAAGTCTCTTTTCTTTACTTTTCTATCGCGATAGGCATATTGTAATCCTTTCTCGATTTTGTTTTTGGCTACGGTCCAAACGTTTTTACCGCGACCATAAAATCCTTTTGCTAGCTTAAGGATTTTTTTTCTTCTTGCTTTTGAAGCAACGTGATTGACACTACGTGGCATACTAAAATTTGTTTTTTGACATGAGGCGCATTAAAAAATGACTTTAGCCTATATCAGGTTGAACAATAAAACTAAAATCCTACAGAAGTTCCTAATAGGGATTCAATTCTGTTAAGGTCTGACTTGTGAACAAGTGTATCAGAAACTAGATTACGCTTTTGTTTAGTCGTTTTCTTTGTTAAGATATGGCTGTGGAAAGCATGCTTACGCTTGATTTTACCACTACCAGTGACTTTAAAACGCTTCTTAGCTCCTGAATTTGTTTTAATTTTTGGCATTTTTTTAAAAATTAAATTAAAATTGGAACGCGAATTTACGAATTTATTCTGGAAAAAAAATGTTTAGACTTATTTTTTCGCAGTTTTTGGAGAAAAAATAATGGTCATTCTCTTGCCTTCTAATTTTGGTAATGAATCTGGTTTACCAAATTCCTCAACACCTTTAGCAAAGTTAAGTAAAATCATTTCACCTCTCTCTTTAAAAACAATGGTTCTACCCACGAAATGGACATAAGCTTTTACTTTTGCACCTTCTTTTAAAAAGTTAATACCATGTTTTAATTTAAAATTAAAATCATGTTCATCGGTATTCGGGCCGAAACGAATTTCTTTAATTACAGTTTTAGTGGCATTTGCTTTGATTTCCTTTTGTTTTTTCTTTTGATCATACTTAAACTTAGCATAGTCAATTATTTTACAAACAGGAGGTTTAGCATTAGGAGAGATTTCAACAAGGTCTAGGGACTGTTCCTCGGCCATTTCCATAGCCTTTGTAAAGGAATAAATTCCTTGTTCAATATTATCACCTACTAAACGTACTTCTTGTACTCCGCGGATATTTTGGTTAATTCTATGTGCGTCTTCCTCGCGTTTTACAAATCTTGGATTGGGGCGTAAAGCCATATTTTACTTAATAATTTAAATTGTACATTGAAAAATTAATTGAAAAAACTATCAATTCCAAGTTTTTTCCAAATTTATCAATTATTTGATTTCTATTTCTTTCTTTGCTAATTGAATAAATTCATCAATTGACATCATTCCTAAATCACCAGAACCTTTTTTACGGATACTTATCATGCCTTGTTCTTGTTCTTTTTCACCTACGATCAACATAAATGGAACTTTAGCAACCTCCGCATCTCTAATCTTTCGTCCGATTTTTTCATCTCTATGATCCACATATCCACGTAAATCAATTTCCTGAAGTCTTAAATATACCTCATTCGCATAATCTTCGTATTTTTCTGAGATTGGCAATATTGCTAATTGATCAGGAGAAAGCCATAAAGGGAAATTTCCAGCAGTATTTTCAATCAAAATTGCTACAAATCGCTCTAAAGAACCAAAAGGAGCACGATGAATCATAACAGGACGATGTTTTTGGTTATCTGATCCAGTATAAGTTAATTCAAAGCGTTGAGGTAATTGATAATCTACTTGAATTGTTCCTAATTGCCATTTTCTTCCTAATGCATCCTTCACCATAAAGTCTAATTTGGGTCCGTAAAATGCAGCTTCTCCGTATTCTACCACTGTTGGCAATCCTTTGGCTTCAGCAGATTTGATAATTGCAGATTCTGCTTTATCCCAATCTTCATCATTTCCAATATATTTTTCTCTATTTTCCTTATCTCTCAAAGAAACTTGAGCTGAATAATTGTCAAATCCTAGGGCTTTAAATACATATAATACCAGGTCAATCACTTTCATGAATTCATCCTCAACTTGGTCTGGTCTACAGAAAATATGGGCATCATCTTGGGTAAATCCTCTTACCCTAGTTAAACCATGTAATTCTCCGGATTGCTCATAACGGTAAACAGTCCCAAATTCTGCCAAACGTAAAGGTAAGTCCTTGTAGGAGCGAGGCTTTGTTTTATAAATTTCACAATGATGTGGACAATTCATTGGCTTAAGCAAGAATTCTTCTCCTTCATCAGGAGTATTTATTGGCTGAAAAGAGTCTTTGCCGTATTTAGCATAATGACCTGAAGTAATATATAATTCTTTATTTCCAATATGGGGTGTTACTACTGGTAAATAACCTGCTCTTACCTGGGCTCTTCTCAAGAAATTTTCTAATCTTTCTCTTAAAACAGTTCCTCTAGGTAACCAAAGGGGCAATCCCATTCCAACTTTCTCTGAAAAGGC
>JBJOIA010000010.1:0-7568 GCA_046047395.1 Bacteroidota bacterium
TTAAATAAAATTTTTTCAATAAATACCTTGTTTTCCCATCAAGAAATTGGGAATGAAATAAGTTTTGAAATTGATCGAAAAATCGCAAAATTTTGTTTAGAAAATACGATTCCTTGGAAAGAATTTCAGACAAATGGAATTATTCGAAAATTAAAATCTAGAAATGGTTGGAACAAAAGATGGGAAGCCAGGATGATGGAAAAACCATTTCAGATTAAAAAACAAAATTGGAATACCATAGACAAGGAAGAAATCAATTTATTTGGGGAGGAAATTCCAAATATTTGGACTATTCCGAATAATAATTTTCAGCCAGGGGGAGAAGTCTATGCTTGGAAATATTTAAATACATTTTTAAAGGAACGACATCTGAATTATTCCAAGCAAATATCAAAGCCATTGGGAAGCAGAACTAGCTGTAGTCGGATTTCTCCCTATTTAAGTTATGGGAATATCAGTATGAGAATGGTTTATCAAACCACGCTAGAAGCAATTAAATCATCGAAAAATAAACGATCCCTTTATAATTTTATCTCAAGGTTACACTGGCACTGTCATTTTATTCAAAAATTTGAAGATGAGTGTAGCATGGAAAATATTGCGATAAATCCAGCCTATAGAAATTTAAATAAAAAAAAGAATCAAGACCGAATTAAGGCTTGGGAAGAAGGAAAAACAGGTATTCCTTTGGTTGATGCTTGTATGAGGGCATTGGTGGAAACAGGATATATAAATTTTCGGATGCGAGCAATGGTAGTATCGTTTTTTGTCCATAATTTATGGCAAGATTGGAAAGATTTACGGTATTTTTTAGCAAGGCAATTCTTAGATTATGAGCCGGGAATTCATTTTCCTCAAATTCAAATGCAATCAGGCCTAACGGGAGTTAATACTATTCGAATTTACAATCCAATAAAAAATTCTAAAGACCATGACCCAGAGGGAGAATTCATAAAAAAATGGATTCCAGAATTAAGGGAGGTTCCTATTGAATTTATACATGAACCTTGGCAATTTGAGGGATTTCAAAAATTAAACTATCCAAGTCCGATTGTTGATATTGAATTAAGCAGAAAACATGCAACCGAAACTATGTGGGCAATAAAGAAAACAAAGAGATCAAAAGAAGAAGGGAAAAGGATTTTAAAAAAGCATGTAGAAACTAAGGATTAAAACGAATATTTTCCCAATATTAAATAATTGTTAAATTTTTTTATTTGTTTTGAGGCTTCTATGCCTATTTATTACTAAAAATTATCTCTTGATTTGTCTTCATAATAATTTCTTAATATTAGAAATATTCCAATAAATTAATTTTGCAGGAGATAACACCAATTTAAGATTAATAAATAATAATAACCAATGTTTGGGCTACCTATATTAGTTGCCATTTTTATTGTAATTGCCCTTTTGTTAAGCATTTTTTTCATTTTAATTAATGGATTTCATGATACAGCAAATGCAGTTACGTCGGTAATTTATACGAATGCAATGAAACCCGAGCAGGCTGTTTTTTCATCGGCCTTTTTTAATTTTTTAGGTGTAATTTCAGGAGGAATTGGAGTTGGGTTAAGCATTATATACCTATTGCCCTACGAAATCATTCATGATCAAGATTTAAAAACAAATTTAGTCATGGTTTATTCCATGTTGTTAAGTGCAATTATTTGGAATCTTGGCACTTGGTATGTAGGGATTCCGTCTTCCAGCAGCCATGCATTAATTGGGGCTATTTTAGGTATTAGTTTTGCGCTTTATATCAATAAAGACGGTGAATATTATTTTAATTTATTTGATTGGGAAGAAAGCAAAAAACTTATTTATGGTTTAATTATCGCTCCCTTTTTAGGTTTCTCATTAGCAATAATTTTAATGATAATTTTGAAATTTTATTATAGAAATTCGAAATTAAAAGATGAATTATTTGAGTCCCAAGAAAAAACACATCAACCCCCAAAAGGAATTAAATTCGTTTTATTTTTATCAAGTAATTTGGTAAGTTTTTTTCATGGAAAAAATGATGGACAAAAAGGCATGGGGTTGATTATGATTGTATTAATCTCACTATTACCAAATATTTTTTCATTAAATCCTGACTTAAATTATAAAGAATTAAAGAATGAAATTTCTCATTTAGAAAATTCCATTCCAAAAAATTCTAATGAAGAATTTTCAAAATTACAATCCTCCATCAATAATTTCCAGTCTATCTCCTTAGTTGAAGGAAATGAAAAGGATATTAGAAAATCAATTATCGCTATTAATCAGGAGGTTACATCTTTAATTAATTCCAAAAATACTTCAATTAAGGATTCCCTTCCAAGTTTAAATAAAAGTAAATCAAAACTCAATTCTTTTGTAAACTATATTCCAAAATGGGTGGTATACTTGGTATCTTTAGTTTTGGCATTTGGAACCATGATTGGATGGAAAAGAATTGTGATAACTATTGGTGAAAAAATTGGACGATCAGAAATCACTTATGCCCAAGGAGTTTCTGCTGAATTAGTCGCTGCCTCTACTATTGGTTTTGCTTCGGTTTTAAGTTTACCAGTCTCTACTACGCACACCCTTTCTTCAGGAATATCAGGTACCATGGTAGCAGATAAAGGCTTTTCAAATTTACAATTTAACACTGTTATAAAAATATTACTAATCTGGTTATTGACACTTCCTGGAACTTGTTTATTAACAGCCAGCAATTTTATCTTCTTAAAACTCATAATTAATTAAATCGTAAACAAATGGAATTATTTGGACTATTAGGCTTTTTATTCGCTGGCTATGCGGTAATCGCTAATGACTCACTTCAAACCTTAGGAACTTGGATAGGTTCCAACCAAAGCGTAAAATGGTATTATAAATGGCTTTTTGCGACAGCATTATTGGCAATTGTAGTTTTTTACGGCCATTATTCTGGAGATTTAAGTTATGGGAAATTGGATAAAATCCCTTTTCAGTCGGTTCAATGGTATCATATTCTAGCCCCTCTTGCATTATTAATTCTTACACGGTTAGGTATTCCAGTTTCTACTTCTTTTATCGTATTATCTGTTTTTGCTACTTCAGTAGTAATGCAAAGTATGTTGGTAAAAAGTTTTGTAGGATATTTTGTAGCTGCATTTTCAGCATTCATTATTTGGTATGCATTGCATCATTTATTGAACCTATTCAAAAATCCAAATCCAAAAATGGATAATATTTGGAAGGTAGCACAATGGGGTTCAACGGGATTCCTTTGGGTTCAATGGTTACAACATGACCATGCCAACATTGCCGTATTTTTACCAAGAGAACATTCCCTTTTAGGTACTAGCTTAATAGTTGCATTTTATGGAATAGTCCTAGGAATTATGATTTTCGAAGGAGGAGGTAAAATTCAAAAATTATTAACGAATAAAACTGATACAAAATATATTAGAAGTGCTACCATCATTGATTTAGTCTATGCATTTGTTTTATATTTCTTCAATCAAATTAATAATATACCAATGAGTACAACCTTTGTATTCGTGGGTTTATTAGCAGGTAGAGAAATTGCCCTTCATAGAGGTTTTTCTAAAAAGGTATTCCCGCTTATCGGAAAAGATTTCTTGAAATTAATGATTGGAATAATGGTTTCAGTAAGTGTTGTTCTTGCTATTAATTTCTTTTTTAAAGGAGAGGTTTAAAACCTCTCCTTTAAAAACTTTTAGTTAAAAAACACCAATATACATTATCATGAAAAATTTGAAATTAATTAGGCCTTTTGGCCTAATGCTATTAACCCTATTGTGCTTCAATCAAAATTTATTTTCTCAAGAATTAGGATATGAATTAAGAACAAATACAAAATCATATTTATATTTTGGATATTCTGGTTTTGAATTAAGACATAGAACTGATTTAAAAGAAAATCGAATCACTTATCGTTATAATATTAATCTTGACAAGAAAAAGTAATTAACTTTTTCAGTTCCTTTACACTATAAAGTAGAAAAACAATCACCTACCCTTGAGCCTAGAATTATTTATTCATTTCCAAAATTTAAACTTTGGGAACAACAGGAATTTTGGATTGATCAAAAGTATAATTTAGCAATTGCAGCGGATATTAAAGTAAATAAAATTACTTACAGAATTGGCTGGGATAATTCCAATACCTTTAGATTTAGGATGAAATATTCTTTAAAATAATATTAAATTCTAAAACGTAAACCAGAATAATACATCGCTCCATAAATTGGGCCCCAAATCATAGTCGCATCAAAATTAGGCGAATAGGGTTGGGAAAAATTTAGGATAGGATTCGATTGCTTAAAACCAAATATATTCTCTCCTCCCCAATAAATTTCCCATTTCTTTATGGAGCGGGTAACCTGGAAATTCGAAACCGTAAAATTCGGACTATAATAATCGTTTACAGGTACACGCTGTCTACCATTCACTATAAAAGTATAATCAAATTTCCATTTAGATTCGGTTGTAAAATAGGCTAAATTAACCAAAACCCTATCCCTAGAAATAAAAGGTTTATCCCTCCTAATTAAATCTTTTCCGGTCCCATAATCTGCCTTCACATCTTGTAACCTATAAGAAGCTTTTAAATCAAACCTTTTGATAGGGCTATAATTTATTTCCAATTGAAATGCATTCGAATAGGATTTCCCTTGTCCTAAATAATAATGTATTTGGTTAATGGTTTCCATGTCCCAAATCCATTGTTGAGTAAATTGGGTTGAATAATAATCCAATAAGAAATTGGCTTTTCTGCCCCCAATTATGCGATCAAAACTTATTCCAATTCCATAATTCCAAGCAATATCAACCGGACTTCCTTGTTCAACGATTAAGGTTCTTTGATTGGCCAAATAGGAATAATTATCTGCTATATAATTGATTCTTCTCCAACCTTTTCCTGCTGAAGCTCTTAAAATAAAATCTCTTGAAATATCCCATTTAATATGGGTTCTTGGCACCCATTGAGTTCCTAAATTATTATGAAAATCTACTCGATTCCCAATCACCCAATTAAATTTCTCTGGTATGGTATACGAATATTCATAAAATATTCCTGGTACTTTTTCAATTCTACTGAACGTATAATCAAGATAATTTTCTGAAACCTCATCATATAAATAACTGATACCAGTTTTATAAGTATGATTCGTATTTCCAATGATATTCTGATAAATTAAATTTCCATAAAAACTATTTTCAGTGCCTACATATGGGTTGATTCCAAAATAAGAATCATTTTTATGCATTGCAGATTGAAGGATTAGGCCAATTCCTTTATAAGGTTTATTTTGAAATAATTTAGCAATTTTAGCAAATGCTTCCCCTCTTTCAGTTTTGGATCCAAATTGGTATTTATTGGCATTGGGGATATCATTAGTTTGTCCTCCAAGCCGATTTTCATTAATATAATTTCCCCCAAATTGTACTACCCAATTTTCATCCATATATTTCCAACGATTGAAAATATTCGTTTGATTATTGGATGGCAAATCCAAAAATCCATCTGAATTTTGATCTATTTGATTCTTCAAACTAGAATTATGAATATATAAAGCCCCCGAAAATTTATCAGAAAATTTATGTGAAAATTGATTATTCATTTCGAACCTTCCCATTGAATTCAAATAGGTATTGAAATAATATTGATCCGTTGTATCTGGCTTCTCTAATTCAACATTGATAGCTCCTGAAATAGATTCATATCCATTTAAAACAGAAGTTTGTCCTTTTGATAATTGAATAGAATTAATCCAAGTTCCTGGAATATAATTCATTCCAAAAGTGGTTTTTAAACCACGAACCCCTGGCATATTTTCTATATTCGTTTGAATATATTTCCCAGATAATCCTAAAAATTGAATTTGTTTTGTTCCTGTTACTGCATCATTATATGAAACTGAAACAGAAGTATTGGTTTCAAAACTTTCAGAAAGGTTACAGCAAGCTGCCTTTAAAATTACATTTTTCGATAATAATTCGGCATTTTGGGTGGCTAATCGATCAATATTTCCTTGCTGTCCAGAGACAAAAACTTCCGTAAGTTCCTGAGATTGGGGCATTAGATGAATCATCATATGATCTGAGGGTACGAATAAAGAGTCTGTTTGAAAACCAACTGCTGAAATAATGATATACCCTTGTTCTCCTTCTAAATCTAAGGAAAAATTTCCTCTTTCATCCGTTAGTATTCCTTTTTGAAGAGGCTTAAAATAGACATTTGCAAATGGAAGGTCTGCCATCCCTTTTTCGGGGTCTAAACTCATTACCATTCCATGAATTGTTTGGGCGTGAATCGAATATGTCCCTAAAATTAATAATATGAATACACTAATATTTTTCATTTTCTACTGAATTAATTGTTAAAAACTAATTTTAGCTAAAAAGAAAAATCTGTATCAAATAAGAAATACCTGTAATTTGGCTAAACGGGAATTATGTTTGAGAGGGATTCCTGCGAATTTTTCATGAATAAAAAATCCTTTTTCCTCTAATATACTCGTATTAAAATGGAAATCATTTAGTGGAATTTCAGAAAAATAAATCGACCAAATTGAAAAATCAGTATACTGAATAATCTGGTCCGTTTCCATTTTTGCATCTAAAAATGCATATTTACAACATCCGGAATTATCAAAACTAGAATGTGAATTAGAGGATTTAGATTCTATTTCTACTCCACAGCAATAGGTCTTTGAACCAAGATTAAAGTCCTTCTCCCCAGTAATTAGGCAATTTGTAAGGGTAAACGAAAAGCCCGTTTGGATAGTTAATACCCAAAACATTAAGGTGATTGATAAGCTCTTTTTCAAAAACTGCATGCTCAAAATTATCAATTATTGAATTAAATTCAAATTATGATATAAGGTGAATCGAATATTATTACGATTATAATATTCATTTATTGTATTCGTACTTTGATACGAATTTAAATATCCTAATTCAAAGGATATTTTTGGGTTCGGTTGAATATTCATTCCAACCCATATTCGGTTTTGATCAAAATTGGAGGTTGGATTATTCCCAATATTTAAAAATATTTCATCATAAAAGTTAAAACTAACCTTATCTGAAAACAACATTTTAAACTCTAATTTATACCGATTTCGTGTTGTTTTAAATTCGGGATGGTGAATAGTGTTTTCAAAAAAACGCCATTCATTTAAAAATCTATGACTTAAAAGAAGTTTATCTGAAATTCCCTGATTAAAGTGGATTCCAATAATAGGCCTTATTTCATATATTTTATCTAACTCTTTAAGAGCTGGCTTTGAAGGACTTGATGAATTAAAATAAGCCAATCCAAGACTACTAGCAAAACCACTTCCAATATCTCTTTGATACATAGTACGAAATAAATACTGAGATTGGCGAAGTGGACTAATAAAAAGTCTTTCATCTACTTCTTGAGAGATAAAAGACTTTTTATTAAGCTTAATTTTAAGAAAATATCTCGCCCAAATTAAATTTTGATTTTCAATTGATTTTTGAGCATTTATCGAACTAAAAATTAATATAAATAAACTGATTAATAGAAGTTTAGATAATTTCATTTATAGGAATATTTCCTC
>JBJOIA010000011.1:0-15257 GCA_046047395.1 Bacteroidota bacterium
AATGGTTATTTAACCGATAAGCAAAAACCTGATAATTTCATGAATCTTTACAATCAAGCTTTGGCTGATAAGATTTCAGAAATCATCGTTGAAAAAGTATCTACTAAAGTATCTAAAATAGATGTAGATAAATTCAAAGAAATTACGGAAGAGCTAAGATCTAATTAGTGAAGAGGGAAGAATAGAAGGATTGGAGAATATTCTCCAATTCTAATATTCTTATATTCTCCAATTCTAATATTCTCCGATTCTAAATTCTATTTATTATATTTGTTAAAACAAAAATAGAAATATGAATCCAAGAGAATTATCATCAGAAGAATTTAGAAAATACGCTGTTCATCACCGAGGATTAAATGGATTGGCTGTAGACCAATACATGAATCAGATTACTGATCGTCCCATTCCTGGTATTCATGATATGACTCAATATATCATTGAAGAAAGACCCATGAGATTTGCTCAGATCGATGTTTTTTCAAGATTAATCATGGATCGTATTATTTTTATGGGGGTTCCAGTAGATGATTATATGGCAAATATCATCGTTGCACAAATGTTATTCATGGAATCTACAGATGCCAAGAAAGATATTGTCATGTATATCAATTCTCCAGGAGGTTCTGTTTATGCGGGCCTTGGTATTTATGATACGATGAATTATATCCGTCCGGATGTTGCTACTGTTTGTACATCTTTAGCTGCTTCTATGGGAGCTGTATTATTAGCTGGAGGTGCTGCAGGAAAAAGATCCGCTTTGGAGCATGCCCGTGTGATGATTCACCAACCTTCCGGAGGTGCACAAGGTCAATCTCGTGATATTGAAATTACTGCGCGTGAAATTGTGAAGATTCGTAAAGAATTATATGAAATTCTTGCAAAACATTCTGGCAAATCTTTTGATGATATTGAAAGAGACTCCGATAGAGATTATTGGATGAAGGCGGCTGAGGCAAAAGAATATGGTTTGATTGATGAAATCCTTGTAAGAGAAAAATAATATATGTCGAATAATAAATCCTCCTTCTGTTCTTTTTGCGGACGACCTAAAAAAGAGGTTCAATTATTACTTTCTGGAATAGATGGTAATATTTGTGAATCTTGTATTGAACAAGGTTTTCAGGTTATAAAAGAAGAACTGAATTTTAAATCAAAAAAATCTGCTGGTACTGAGGAAATAAATCTTGTAAAACCAAAAGATTTGAAGTCCTATCTCGATGAATATGTTATTGGTCAGGATGAAGCTAAGGTCCATCTTTCCGTAGCTGTCTATAATCATTACAAAAGAATTCGTCAGGAATCAAAAGATGATGAGGTTAAGATTGAAAAATCAAATATTTTATTGGTTGGAGAGACAGGAACAGGTAAGACATATTTGGCTAAAACTTTGGCTCAAAAATTAGATGTTCCCTTTTGTATTGCTGATGCAACCGTAATTACAGAAGCAGGTTATGTGGGGGAGGATGTTGAAACTATCCTTACTCGTTTATTACAAGCCGCGGATTATGATGTAGCAAAAGCAGAAAGAGGAATCGTATTTATTGATGAAATTGATAAAATTGCTCGTAAATCTGATAATCCATCCATCACAAGAGATGTTTCTGGTGAAGGGGTGCAACAAGCCTTATTAAAATTATTGGAAGGATCAATTATCAATGTTCCACCTCAAGGAGGAAGAAAACATCCGGATCAGAAAATGATTCAGGTGAATACAGAAAATATTCTCTTTATTTGTGGAGGTGCTTTTGATGGAATTGACCGTCATATTGCCAAAAGATTGAATCAAAGACCGATCGGTTTTTCTGGTGATAATCAATTTGAAAAGATTGAGAATAATCAGAATTTATTGAAATATGTTATGGCTCAGGATTTAAAATCCTTTGGACTAATTCCTGAATTATTAGGAAGGCTTCCGGTAGTAACACATTTAAATCCCTTAGATAAAGAAGCTTTATTTTCTATTCTTACCAAACCTAAAAACGCTTTAGTAAAACAATACCAAAAGCTATTTGAAATGGAAAATGTAAGTTTAACCTTTAAAAATGACGCTCTAGAATTTTTAGTTGAACAAGCTATGAAATTTAAATTAGGCGCTAGAGGTTTACGTTCAATCATGGAATCAATTATGACCGATGCCATGTTTGAAATTCCATCGAAAAAATCAATTAAGAATTTTGAGGTGGATTTGAATTATGTAAAAGAAAAGTTCGAGAAAAATTTAGAATATCAACTTAAAATTGTTGCTTAACCATATGAAAAGGATTTTGTTTTTTATCTTTATTTCCACCATGATATTCTCATGTTCGAAATCAAACCAAATTGGCTATTTCAATACGAAATTCGAGAATTATCCGTCCCAAAAACAGGTAATACAAGACCAATTTTTAAGTCGCATTGAATCAAAAGATTTGAAATTACAAGATCGTCCAGAATTTCTAGTTTCAAAAGCAAAAACCCTTTCAATGAGCTATGTTGAAACAAAAAAAGTTGAGAAAATTTCACGAAAAGAAATTAAGAAAATAATTAAAGAAATAAAGCCTCAATTAAAAGAAATCAAAAGAGAAGCAAAATTGAATCAAGCAAAATCAGGCCCAGCGGATTGGGAACCGAATGTTAAAATAGGGGTTACCTTATTGGCTGTTGGAATTATCCTTAGTCTATTTGGGATAGGATTTGTTGGTGGTTTAGCAGCAGTAATTGGTTTATTTTTCTTGATTTTAGGTTTAATTAACTCCTATTAATGGGTAAAAAACTTATAATAGCAATGGATGGACATTCTTCTTGTGGGAAGAGTTCCACTGCCAAAAAAGTTGCGGCAAAGCTATCCTATGCTTTTGTTGATACTGGGGCTATGTATCGTGCGGTTGCCCTCTATTTTCATCGGAATAATATTTCATTGGATGATGAAAATATAATTCTAAATGAATTGAAAAATATTCAGATTGATTTTCGTTTTAACCCAGAAAAACAAGCCTCTGATACTTATTTGAACGATGAAAATGTTGAAATTGAAATAAGAAAGCAATATATTTCCGAATATGTTTCCAAGGTAAGTTCCATCATTCCAGTTCGCAAGGCCATGGTTGCACTCCAACAAAAAATGGGCGAAAAAGGCGGAATTGTAATGGATGGAAGAGATATTGGTACAGTTGTTTTCCCGCAGGCGGATTTAAAAATTTTTATGACTGCCCAACCAGAAATTCGTGCTCAAAGGAGAAAGGCTGAATTAGATGCCAAAGGAGAAGATGTTTCCTTTGAAGAAATTCTATCTAACCTTAAAATGCGGGATGAACTTGATATGAATCGGTCTGAAGGCCCATTGAAAAAAGCGGAAGATGCTATTGAATTAGATACCTCCTACACAACATTTAATCAACAAGTCGATTTTGTGATGGATTTAGTTGAAAAAATAACGCATAGTTAAATGATAGGCAAGGGAAAAATACTAATAGTAGGACAAGGGCTTGCGGGAAGTATTTTGGCTTTTGAACTTCTGAAAAATAAGATTCCTTTTGAAATCTGGAACCATTCTGATACCTATTTCACATCTTCCATGGCGGCTGGCGGAATTTTTAATCCGGTAACTGGTAGAAAACTAGAAAACACCTGGTTAGCCAAAGAATTATTTGATTATCTTCCTGCTTTTTATAAGGGTTTAGAAGAGATTCTTCAAGAAAAATTCTTTTTTCCAAGCAAAATGTTTCGTCCTTTTGGAAATGATAATTCCAAAAATTGGTTATTGGAAAGAAAGGAATTAGTAGATAATAATTATGTGGAATGGTCAGATGAAGAGGGAGTTTGGATCAATCAGGCCGGCTGGGTTGATGTACCCAAACTTTTACTTAAATCTCGTAATTATTTTCAATCTTTAGGAATTTATAAAGATATTAAATTTGAGCACGAATGGATTTCAAATCCAATACAAAAAAGCTTTCAAATTCAAGGAATGGAATTTGAAAGAATTCTATTTGCAGAAGGGTTTCATGCTCAAAAATCAAATCCATTTTTTAAAAATTTATGTTATTTGCCTGCCAAAGGAGAACTTTTGCAAATATCTATTCCAAATTATTCTCAGAATTATATTTTAAGTAAAAATGGTTTTTTATTTCCTATAAAAGATGATTTATTTAAAGTTGGAGCAACCTATCGTTGGAATGAATTTACCAATCAATCCACAGCGGATTCCCTAGAAGAACTTAAGGATAAATTAAGACAATTTGGAATAAAAAATTACACTATCCTTCAACAGGAGGTAGGAGTAAGGCCTGCCACCCAAGACCGAAGGCCATTTATTGGTTTTTTGCCTAATTCTAATTTAGGTATTTTTAATGGATTTGGATCGAAGGGAGTTTCCTTGATTCCTTATTTCGCCAAGGAATTTTTAAAAGAATGGTCAGGAGAAAAAAATCTTCCGAATGAAGTATCAATTCGTCGGTTTTATATTTAATTTTTTAAATTAATCGTTATATTTGATATTAGTTGAATTTTAACTGAATGCTTAGAAAATACCACCAACTTCCTATTTATATATTGATTTTTCTTTTTTCACTAAAATTGAATGGTCAAGATTATTTGCCTACTCAAAAGAAAGTGGAATCTCATCGTATTCAATATGAAAATTTTGACTGGAAGTTCTTAGCATCCAATAATTTTGAAATTTATTTTTATGGTAACAATGAGAAGCTTGCTGAAAAGACTCTTCAATATTCCATAAACGAAACGAAAAGGATTTCAAAGATCCTTGGTTATTATGGTTATAATAAAGTTAAAATTTTTATTCATGATTCTCCCTATGACCTGATTCAAGATAATTCTGGAATTTCAACATCCTCCAACAAAGAATTGGTTAATTTAAATTTAAGCAATTTTAAAATTCAAATTGCTATGGAGGAAAATATGGCTGATTATGAGAAAAGATTGACCACTAATTTAGCTAATCTTTATTTTAATGATATGTTATTTGGAGGAAGTATTAAAGAATCAATCCAAAATTCTATTTTATTAAATGTGCCAGAATGGTATTCCAGGGGAATTATTGCCTATCTGGTTGATGGAGATAGCCCAGAAATGAATCAATATATGATTCGTGCTATTGCTAGTTCAAAGGTTCGAAAACTGAGTCTTGCTCAGGGAGATGAGGCAAAATACATCGGACAATCTATTTTTGCCTATGTGGCAAATCTTTACGGAAATCAGGTAATTTCAAATATTATTAATTATACAAGGATTATTCGTTCGGAACAATCTTCCTTCAATTCAGCGATAAAAAAGCCTTTTACAGAAATTATTCAAGATTGGTATCGATTTTATTTGAATAAACTTCAATTTTATAATTCAATCGTTCAGTCTACAGATTCAACCAATTTGAAGAATTATGAAGTTGATTTTAGTGAAATAGTTTCATCTGAAATTTCAGAAGACGGTAAATATATAGCCTCATTCAATCTTACCAATTCTAAAATGGAATTGAAAGTTGAAAACCTAATTAATGGAACTCAGAAAACATTTTATCAAGAAACAAGAAACGAGCTCCTTGATTACGCCTCCATTCAGGAACCTCAAATTCGGTGGGGAAAATCAAATGTTCTTTATGTCATTTTAAAAAATAAAGGCAAATCCTATTTATATTCCTTTGCTGTTTCTGATAAAGATATTAAGCTTTCACAAAAAAAATATCTTGGAGATTATGATGTCCACGATTTTAAACCTGCAAATAACGGAAGAAGAATCCTAGTAAAATATCTTAATAAAGGACAATTTGATTTAGGATTCATTGATTTAAATAGGGGAAGACTTAGCTCAATTACCAACTCTCCAGAGGAGGAATTGGAACCGCAATTTTATGGCCAGAATAATGGAATTGTATATATTCAAAAAGATACAGATTCTACCCTAAGCGAAGAGGATAATAAACATTTGAAATCAGTTTATTATTGGGATTCGAACCAAACTAATGGTCCTGAAAAATTATTTTCCCATATAGGAAATATTGAGCATTTGAATAATTTTAATGATAGTACCTGGTTCTTCATGGTCAATAAATCCAATTATAAAAATTTGGTATTTCAAACCTTAGATTCAAGTTTTTCTGAAGAAGTATTGGGGCCAACAAGTAATTGGGTTGACCTTCAGGTTGTCAATAATCGAATCTATTTTATTGATGAAGATATTTTCAATAAAACTTTGCGAAGCCTACCAATTGAAGATTTTTATCAACTAAAAAAGGTAAAATATATTCCAGATTATAAGAATATTAATGAAAAAGATGAATTCATAGGAAAAATAATCCAAAATAATAAAGATAGTAATAATATTATTAGGGAGGATTATTATTCGAAAAAGACCCTTCAAAGATTAGAACGAATTCAAAAGAGGTTAGATAGGTTAGACGACGAAAATCAAGAAACAGGTGTTAGTTCCAAGCCCTATGTCAATAAATTTTTATTTAATGATTCAAACACGGATGTCATGGTAGATCCATTTAGGGGTTTGGGGGGAAAGATGGATTTTCTATTTAATGATTTCCTAGAAAATCATTTGGTAAAAGTAGGAGGGTGGACAAATTTTGGTTTGAATAGCTTAGATCTTTGGTCTGAATACCAATATTTAGCCAAAAAAATTGACTATAAATTCAGATATGATAGAAAAAATATCATACAAAAACTTGAATATTCGGGCCAAAGAGTACGTTATAATAATATTCAACTAGAGGCATCAAGACCATTTAATTTATATAATAAACTTTCCTTGTCTGCCATATATACCAATAATCGAGCAATTGATATATATGATTTAAATATTCCGGAAATTAATTGGCAATATTTTGGGGGAAAATTAGAATATAAATTAGAAAATATAATTTCAAAAAATGAAAACGAATTTGAGGGACAAAGGCTATGGTTATGGGTTGATGCGAAAATTGGATTAAATGACCAATCTCCTTCTTTTACTAAGTTTAATTTAGATTATAGAAAATATCTGCCAATAAATAAATTTTTAAGTTTTAGAGCTAGATTTTCAGCTTCATACGGAATGGGAGACCGAGTTCCTCAGACGATGATTGGCGGAATGGATAATTGGATTTTTATTCAATCTGAACCAAGGAATAATGATAATCCACTTGGTTATGGAGGAAATGTTGTTCGTCCTGATATATTTATGTCTTCAGTTTCTTCTCCTTTAAGAGGGTTTTATATTAACAAATATTCTGGAGGTTCCCATCTTTTATTCAATGCCCAAATAAACTTATCCGTTAGAGAATTAATAGGACCATTAAATACCCAAACCGAATTTATGAAGTACTTACAATTCGTAGGGTTTTTTGATATTGGAACCGCATGGACAGGGGCCAATCCTTTTACAAAATATAATGGCTTTAATACGAATATTTATGGTGGAAATACTAATCCATTTATTATAAAAGTTACAGATTTTAGAAACCCATTTTTGATGGGACTTGGCCTTGGAGCAAGAACAAGATTATTGGGTTTCTATGTTAAATTTGATTATGCTTACGGTATTGAAAATAAGGAAATGAAAAGTCCGATTTCCTATATTACCATTGGGCATGATTTTTAATTGAAATACATGAAGGATTTTAATATCAATCAATTTTTATCGAATACAAAAAAAGCAACGAGTGAATTATTGGTTGCTAAGGAATCTCAGATTATTCAAACTTTGAATCTTTTAAAGGAGAACCTTAATTCCAACAGGAAAAAGATTATTCAGGAAAATTCTAAAGATTTGGCGAATATGGATTCCAATAATCCTATGCGGGATCGATTATTATTAACAGATGAAAGAATCGATGGTTTAATTCAAAGTATCGAGGATGTTATTGGTTTGAAGGATCCTACAGACCAGGAACTTGTTTCCCAAAAATTAGAAAATGGACTAAATCTTACTAAAATTACGGTTCCTTTGGGGGTGGTTGGAGTAATCTATGAATCAAGACCCAATGTTACGATAGATGTTGCTATTTTATGTCTACGTACACGCAATGGCGTTATTTTAAGGGGTGGAACAGATGCTTATTATACCAATTCTTGTTTAGTGGAATTAATACAAAATGCCTTAGTTGCTGCAAATTTTAATGCTAGTTTAGTGCAATTATTACCACCTGACCGATCCCTTTTTCCAGAATTTTTAAATGCTAAAAAATATATTGATATCCTGATTCCTAGAGGTTCAGATTCGCTTATTCAAAGAGTCCGTAATGAAGCTTCTATCCCAGTTATAGAAACGGGAGCTGGGGTTTGCCATACCTATGTGACAGATTCGGCGGATATAGAAATGGCTTTAAACATTGTTCAAAATGCCAAAGTTTCTAGACCATCTGTTTGTAATGCCTTGGATACAATTTTATTAGATCGAAATATCGCACAAGATTTTCTTTCCAGAATTGAAGATAAATTTAAAGATTATCAGGTTAAGATATACGCTGATGAAGCATCTTTTTCAATTTTAGAATATGCCCAATATCCTTTTCTCCATCATGCAGATTTAGGATCTTTTGGTAAAGAATATCTTGATTTTGCTTGTTCAATAAAAATTGTTGATTCCTTTGAGGAGGCTTTAGAACATATTTCAGAATATTCCTCTAAACATTCAGAGGCGATTATTACAGAGGATGAAAGTAAAGCAGAAGAATTTCTAAAAAGGGTGGATGCTGCTGCAGTTTATTGGAATGCATCCACAAGATTTACAGATGGTGGTGTGTTTCAGCTTGGTGCCGAAATTGGTATTTCAACTCAAAAGCTTCATGCACGCGGACCATTTGCCTTAGAAAAATTAGTGACTGAAAAATGGGTTCTAAGAGGAGATGGACAAGTCCGTTGGTAATCAATAATCTGGATCTAATCCAAACTTTTTCTTAAATTCTGAAAGAACAGGATATTGCTCAATCAAATAGTCCATTTTATCTGATTGTGTATATAAATTATTAGAACTATTTTCTTCGAATTTTTCTACTTCTATTTGAATGTCAATTAAATGATTTTTAAAATGATTTCGGATATTTTCCAATAAATCATATCGAATGGATTCATTGAATTGGTTTTTCTGAACTTCTGATTCCAAAGATAAGTGGATAGTATTCTCTTCCAAATTCCATTCTCTGTTCATCAAAACATATTTATTTATATCATGATTTTTTTGGAATTTCTCAGCGATTTTATTCCAATAAACTTTTAAATCAGCTTCATTAAATGGATTTTCATCCTTTGGTTGATCATGATCAATCTCCTTTACATTCTTTTCTTTTGGTGCAAACAAAGACTTCGTACTCCTTAAATTATTAGATATAGGGGCAGATTTGGTAGGACTAGCACTAGGAGCTTCTTCTTCCAATTTTCTTTCCTGAATAGATTCAACTTTTGTCTCAGGAATTTTTTCTTCTAGTGTCGGACTAGGTTCCGGTGGTGCAACCTCAAGGGTTGCTTCTACTTTTTTTCGGAACTGTCCTCCTGTACAGTTGCTGGAATTTTATACACTGCATTTAAATGAGATAATTTCAATAAGGCAAGTTCTACATGCAATCTTGTGTTTTTTGCAGATTTATAGGCCGAATCAGTCTGCGCTAATATATTCATGGAAGATAAAAGGAAAGATTGGCTTATTCCTTTTGCCTTTTCAATAAATTGTCCTTTTGAATCCTCACTCATTTCTAAAAGAGCTACCGTATTCGGATTTTTAGCATATAATAAATTTCTCATATGCTCTAATAAACCGGCAATAAAATAATGCCCATCGAAGCCTTTTTGAATTATTTCATCGAATAAGATCAATGCTCCACTATGATTGTTTTTGCTGAAAAAATCGGTGAATTGAAAATAATAATCGCTATCGAGAATATGTAAATTTTTCAATACATCTGCATACAATAATTTATTATCTGTTGAAAAAGTCACATTTAAATCAAACATAGATAATGCATCTCTTAGTCCTCCGTCTGATTTAATGGCAATTAATTCTAATGCCTCTTTTTCCGCAACAATTTTTTCTTGTATGGCAATTTTTTGCAAATGAGCTGCCATATCTTGCCATTTAATTCGATTAAAATCAAAGATTTGACATCTAGAAAGGATAGTCGGAATTATTTTTTGTTTTTCCGTTGTTGCAAGAATGAAAATTGCATAGGAGGGAGGTTCTTCTAATGTTTTTAAAAAAGCATTAAAGGCAGCAGATGAAAGCATATGAACCTCATCTATGATATAGATTTTATATTTTCCACCGGAAGGAGGGTAGCGTACCTGTTCAATAAGATTTCTTATATCCTCAACCGAATTATTAGAAGCAGCATCTAATTCATGAATATTGAATGAGGAATTTGTGGAAAATGTTTTACAAGAATTACATTCACCACAGGCTTCACCATTTTCTTGAATATTTTCACAATTGATAGTTTTAGCTAAAATTCTAGCACAGGTAGTTTTTCCCACCCCTCTGGATCCACAAAATAAAAAAGCCTGAGCCAAATGATTGGTTTTAATGGCATTTTTAAGGGTAATTGTGATATGTTCCTGACCAATTACTGTATCAAAGGTAGCTGGACGATATTTTCTAGCTGAAACAATAAAATTTTCCATACTGCAATTTAATCTTTATGACAAAATTAACAAAAGTAGAATGTTCTTATTTGTTATTTTTATCTCCTAAAATTTGATAAATATTTAGGCATTGAGAAATTAAGAAGTTATTTTTTGAATTTTCAATGATATAATCCGCTCCATCCAAATAAAATTCTTCCGATAATTGCCTTTTTATCCAAGTTTGAATGGTTTCCTCATCCCATTGATTTCGCCTTTTTAAATATTCTACACGTTCAGACAAAGGTGTTTTTACAGCAATTAGTCCTTGTATAAAATCTGGTTTATTATTTTTATGAATGAGTGCTGATTCGTAAAGTGTTAGGCTTGAATTTTGGTTTTTACTAAAAAAATCCTCCGCTGCAGAACGAACGGCAGGATGAACAATTTGATTGATTTTTGTCAATAATTGATTGTCTTCATTAATTTTTTGTTTTACAATTTCTGTAAGATAATTCCCTTGGAAATTATAAATTTCCTTTCCTAATAGATCAATAAGGGCATTCTTTACCTCTGCATTAAATTGAATCAATTGCTTTGCTTCTTTGTCAGAATCAAAAACCGGTACTCCTAAAATAGAAAAAATCCGACAAACCACCGATTTGCCGGATCCTATTCCACCAATTATCCCGTAAGCAATTGGTCTATTTTTCATTATTCCTCAATTTTTGCTGAAGCGTCTTTTGAGATTGCTGATTTTTCAAATACCATTCTTACACCTTTTGAAGAATCTACTTCCACTAATAAGGTCTTTTCTCTAACTGTAACTACCGTGCCGTGTACCCCTCCAATTGTTACAACCTTATCTCCTGCTTTTAATTCTTCAATGAACCTTTTCGTTTCTTTTTGCTTTTTTTGCTGTGGACGAATCATAAAAAAATAGAATACCACAAAAATTCCTCCTAAAAGGACCATTTGTGTTACTTGTGGACTCATCTGTAATAATACTGCTGCCATTTTATTTATTGTTTAATTATTTTTCCATTACATTAACTCTAAAACTAACTTGATTGTCCATTGGTAGGGTATTTGCATAAACTGTCACAGATTTTGAATTTAATCCTACTCTTCCATGGCTATCAAAATTTATTCTAATATATCCTTTTTCTCCGGGTTCTACAATTTCTTTTGTCCATTCTGGAGTTGTACAGCCGCAAGAGGCATTTACGGATACAATTTTTAAGGGAAGATTTCCTGTATTTTCAAATTTATAAGTATATCTCAGGGTATCTCCTTCAACGATATTTCCAAAATATACTTTGGAATTATTAAATTTTATGATAGGTCTTTGCTCATTGGTAGGTCTTAAATCTGCGGGTATATTTTTTTCAGTAAAGGATAATTCATCTTTCTGTTTATTTTCACAGGAAATATTAAACAATCCTACACTTAAAATTATCAGCAAAATTCCTTTTACTTTAAGCATCTTTGGTTTTGATTTGAGCCATCATGGATTCAACGTCCTTTAGTAATTTTTCGGCTTTTAATTTCGTTTCCTCAACTACTTTGTCACTTTCAGAATTTACTAAGGCCTCAGGAATTTCCTTGCCCTCTACTAAATTATCAATTAATTCAGAAAGTTGTCCACGATATTTATTCAGACGATAATATAATTTACTTCTGGTGTTTTCACCTGTATCTGGGGCAAATAATATTCCAGCAACTGCACCTGCTGTAGCTCCCAATAAAAATGCTAATGCTGTTTTAGAAGATCTATTCATTTTTTTATATTCTTAATTCTAATTTTAACCCAAATTCTTTAAACCATTCCTCTTGCAGATTTTCTAATTTTTCTTTCTGCTATCCATTTATTAGAAATTGAATCTAATATTCCATTCACAAAATTGCTGGATTTGGGAGTAGAATATTTTTTCGTCATTTCTATATATTCATTCATGGTAACTTTTACCGGAATGCTTGGGAAATTAACCATTTCGGTCAATGCTGTTTCAATAATAATTGAATCAATTAGAGCTAATCTTTCTAAATCCCAATTTTTTAAGTATTGAGAAATCTCTTTTTGATTTTCCTCCTTTTCTTCAATTGCTTTTTCATAAAGTTCTAGGAAAAATTCTTTATCCTCCTCCCATTGCACCCCAATCTTTTGAATTTCTAAATCTTCTAAATTGGATATTTTAAAGGTTTTTATTCCTAAATTCTTTATGATTTCCCTATTTATATTCCAATTTAAATCTTTTTCTTCAAAATAAGTAGTCATTTTTTCAGAACTCATAATATATTTTCTAAAAATATAATCTACGATTTTGATATCCTTTTCAAGATTTTCTCCAGCAGTACTTAAATATTCAATGATATTTTCATCTTTAACGATTTCCTTTACAAAGATATTTCTAAGAATAACCTCCTCTTCTTCTGATAAACCAATTTGATATTCTTCAAAGATTTGGTGTAATTCCTTCCAGTTTTTAAATACCTCTAAAAGTTTATTTTCCTTGAACTTGGAAGTTTTAACACTACTCTCCAATAATCTTCTATTTTCATCCCAGATTCCTAAATTCGTGATTTTTTCAAGTAAAAATAAAGCTTTCAGATAAAACTTATAGATATTATCAATATCTTCTAATAAATCTTTTTTACCTTTTTTTATAATTTCTAATCTTTCAGATTCAAAATATTTTTTGGATTCTAAATAGGCTGTATTGACTAGTTTTTCATTTCCACCGGATGGATTTTCTCCTGAAAAATAAGCTTTTAATAATTCTTGAGCTTGTTTTTTTAGAGGGTCTAATTTTTCAATTTGACTCTCCTTAGGCTCCATTAAACTTAAATCAGGAAGGAAATAGGTGTTTAATTTGTCGAAACTGAGTGTTTCTAAGGCATTCTCTTTAATAAGGTATGCATAAAGTTGCTGAAATGCCTTGATTCGAAGTATTCTTCTGTTAATCATTAAAAATAAAAGACCGTTGTTTTTACAAAATTAACATATAATTTATAGATACCCTATATTTGTAGTAATAAATCGTTTTATGAAAGCCCTAGGTCACCTAAATAAATACTTCTGGAAATATAAAGGATTATTATTCTTAGGAATATTATTTTCCTTCGTCTCCAATTTTTTTGGAGTTTTTCCAGCACAAATTGTTCGATATGCATTAGATTTAGTGACCTCCACTATATCGGTTTATTTTCTTTTTAAAAGTACGGAATTTCAAATAGGCTTTTACGAAATATTCGCTAGCATCCTATTTTTTTATGGTTCTCTTATTGTTGCCATGGCTTTTATAAAGGGAATTTTCTTGTTTTTGGTAAGACAAACATTAATCGTTATGTCGCGGCATATCGAATATGATTTGAAAAATGAAATTTATCAGCATTATCAAACCTTACCCATTGCCTTTTTTCGCAAAAATAAAACAGGAGATTTAATGGCAAGGATATCCGAGGATGTCTCTAAAGTAAGAATGTATGTTGGCCCAAGTTTAATGTATGGAATGAATTTGATTTCCATATTTATTTTGGTGATTTATACGATGTATGAAGTTAATGCTAAATTGATGTGGTATGTGCTTTTACCCTTACCAATTCTTTCCATTAGTATTTATTATGTGAATTCCATTATTATGGTGAAATCCGAAAAAATACAAAAAGGGGTTTCTGCTATTTCAACCTTCGTTCAAGAAAATTTTTCTGGTATTCGTGTTATCAAATCCTTCGTGAGGGAAAAAAATTCGATGATTGAATTTGAAAAAGAATCTGAAAACTATCGGATATTGTCGAATTCCTTGGTAAAAGTCGATTCATTATTTACTCCATTGATTGGATTGATAATTGGTTTTAGTACGATAATTGTAGTCTATATTGGTTCAAACGAAGTTTTAGCGGGTAGAATTTCAATAGGAAATATTACGGAATTTATTCTTTATGTTTTCATGCTTACTTGGCCTG
The DNA here is from genome assembly GCA_046047395.1 of Bacteroidota bacterium. Classification (GTDB taxonomy): domain Bacteria; phylum Bacteroidota; class Bacteroidia; order Cytophagales; family Spirosomataceae; genus CAZVFE01. The sequence goes on from JBJOIA010000011.1 coordinate 14,496, forward strand.
TTACCGCTTTGGGATGGACAACCTCTCAAATTCAAAGGGCAGCAGCTTCTCAAAAAAGAATTAATGAATTTTTGAATTATAAAAATGATTTGGTTTCTGAGAAAAACTATTCTGCACCTATATTAGGTGAATGGAAATTCGAAAATGTTAGTTTCCATTATCCTGATTCTGATACCTTAGTTTTGAAAAATTTAAGTTTTGAAATAAAAGCTGGGGAATCTATCGGATTATTAGGTACAACGGGTTCTGGAAAGTCTACCTTGGCAATGTTGATGGGTAGATTTTTTGATCCTACTGAAGGAAATATTTATTTGGATGGAATAAATTTAAAAGATTGGGATATTGATTTTGTAAGGGATCATTTAGGATACGTACCGCAAGAGGTATTTTTATTTTCCACCACAATTATGGAAAATATTAAATTTGGAAATCTGGAAATGTCGGATGAAAATATGATTCGTGCTTCAAAAATGGCTGATATCCATGATAATATCGAAGAATTTCCTTTGAAATACCAGGTGAAATTAGGTGAAAGGGGTGTTACTCTCTCTGGGGGACAAAAACAGCGGGTTTCCATAGCGCGGGCTTTGGCAAAAGAACCATCCATTTTAATTCTAGATGATTGTCTTTCTGCTGTAGATACACATACCGAACATACGATTCTTCAGAATTTAAAACAAGAAATGAAAGGAAAGACAACCTTATTAATTTCTCATAGGGTTTCCACGATTAAATTAGCCAAAGAAATTTTTGTTCTTCATG
>JBJOIA010000012.1:0-6895 GCA_046047395.1 Bacteroidota bacterium
CTTTGAGATAATGATGCATCCGTTGGTAATAAAGTTTCCACTGCGAAATCCCCCTCGTTTAATTCAGGGATAAATTCTCCTCCCATATTTCCAAATCTCCAAATACTTGTAATAAATAGGATGACAGCTAAAATAATAACTAAAACAGGACGGTTTATGGAAAAATCTAAAACTGGAGAGAAACTAGAATAGAGTTTATCCATAATTTTATCCGCTATATTCCTTTTATTGAAATTTTGTTTCTTAAGTACTAAGGCTGAAATCATTGGGATATAGGTCAATGATAATATCATTGAGCCAAATATTGCAAAGGAAACCGTTTCTGCCATTGGTCTAAACATTTTTCCCTCAATTCCACCCAAAGCCATAATTGGGAAATAAACAATCAAGATAATAAATACCCCCATGGCCGCCGATTTAAATACACTAAATGCTGAGGCCTCTAGTTCATCCTCGAAATTAATACTTTCCGAATTCTTTAAAATTTGAAAACGATGAATGATGGATTCTACAATGATTACGGATCCATCTACTATTAATCCGAAATCAATCGCCCCTAAACTCATTAAATTCGCAGAAACTCCAAAAATTTTCATCATACTAAAGGTAAATAATAGTGCAAGTGGAATGGTTGATGCCACAATTAAGCCTGCTCTAAAATTTCCCAATATTAAAATCAAAATAAAGATTACAATTAATCCCCCTTCAATTAAATTTTTCTGAACCGTTGAGAACGACTTCCCAATTAATACAGAGCGGTCTAAATAAGGAACAATCTTTATGCCCTCTGGAAGATTACTTTGAATTTGTTCAATCCGATTTTTAACATTAGCTACAACCTCTGAAGCATTTGCATTTTTTAATAATAACATAACCCCACCCACTGTTTCACCTTCTCCATTTCTTACCATGGCTCCATATCTTACCGCATGGCCTATTCCAACGGTTCCAATATCTTTGATTAGTAAAGGTATACCACTATTAGAGCCTGGTCGAATCATTATTTCCTCAATATCATTCATATTTTCCACCATTCCTTCTGTTCGGATGAAATAAGCATTATTGCTTCTCTCAATATAAGATCCTCCAGAATTCGCATTGTTCTTTTCTAATGCATTGATGACTTCTGAAATATTAATATTTTGGCTTTTGAGAATTTCTGGGTTTACAGCAACTTCATATTGTTTTACAAATCCTCCAAACGAGGAAACCTCAACCACCCCATTGATTCCTAATAATTGTCGTTTTATTATCCAATCTTGGATAGTCCGAAGGTCTGTTAATGAATAATTATTTTTAAATTTCGGATCAACTTCTAAAGTATATTGATAAAACTCCCCAAGCCCAGTTGTAATAGGGGCCATTTCTGGTTTTCCAGAACCTTTTAAAAGGGTAGATTCCGCTAATTTGATTTTCTCATCAACCTGTTGTCTGGCATATTGCATAGGAATATCATCATCAAATACAACCGTAATGATGGATAAACCCATTCGCGACATAGATCGAATTTCCTGAGTATTCGGGATGGTTCTTAAGCTTAATTCTAAAGGGTATGTAACAAAATTCTCCACTTCTGATGCCGCAAGAGCAGGAGATTGCGTGATAATCTGTACTTGATTGGAGGTGACATCCGGAAGTGCGTCAATCGGGAGTTTTAAAAATGAATAAATACCCGAAATTGCCATTCCTATCACCATTAGACCCACAATTAATTTATTGTGAATACTAAAATGAATGATTTTTCTGACCATAAAATAAATATTATTGAAAATTAAAAATTAATGTATCAATAATATTTGGGGGGGCCATAAAGGAGATTTATATACGAAAATTCGTAAAGATTTTTGTTCTGACTATTCCTTTTTCTGATAATAGGAATTACTAACAGACTTAATTCTAAAATAAAGAACCCCTCTACCAAAAATAAGGCTATCGCACTTAAATCTAAATTTGGAAGGGTGTTATGCTCTGGTTTGTTCGAATTAAAATGTTTTGAATCAGCACCATAATGTAGTTCAAGGAATTCCCAAAAACTAATTCTAACTTTTTCGTCTAAATTATGTTCATTAAAGTGTTTAACAATTTCCGGAATTTTTATGGACTGCTGCAATCCTAAACTGGGAACAATACTGTTTCCCATAAGGACTGTTATCAATAAAATTCCAATAAATGAACGCATTTTAAAATTTTAACGTTTGCAAATTAAAGAATTTTTTAAATTTCGTAAATTAAAAGAAGTTAAATTCGTTAAAATTTTGAATATTTAATAAATTTATAAGTAGTAGATACCACAATATGGAAACCATTGACCTTATTTGGCAACAAATTACCGATTCAGAAACAATAGTTCGTTCTGGCTTATGGGTAATAAGTTTAATTGTTTTCATGGAAAATGGTTTGTTCTTTGCCTTTTTTCTTCCAGGAGATTATCTATTATTTCTTACAGGTGTTTTTGGAGGAACCTTGGTTTTAAAAGAGCCCTTGTCTGAAATATTCATCTTTATTTTTATTTCAGCAGTCCTCGGCTCCCTCATAGGCTTTTTGGGTGGAAGGTATTTTGGAACGAGGCTCGAAAGCATGCGGGAAAATTGGTTTTTCAAAAAAAGGTACTTAGATTCTACTAGAAGTTTTTTTGATAAAAATGGCTTATCTGCCCTTGTAATTTCTAGGTTTCTACCCATAATTAGAACTTTTACTCCCATCCTGGCGGGGCTTATTAAAATGCGTTGGCTTACTTTTATATTCCTCAATATTCTAGGAGCATTTTTATGGGTAGGCATTTTAGTAGGTTCAGGATATTATATTGGTCAACACTTCCCTTGGATAGTGAATTATGTACAATACATCATTCTCTTCTTTTTATTTATTACTACCTTTACTGTTATTAAAGGGTATTTGAAGATTCGGAAATGATTGAAAATTATTCATATTTAATAATATTTTTGGGCTCAGGAATTATTTTTCTTGTGGCAATATTTTTTTTAGCAAAAATTCTAAGACCTAATAAACCTAACGACGAAAAACTGAGTACCTATGAATCTGGGGAACAACCTCAAGGAAATGCCAATCCTCGTTTCAATCCTCGGTTTTATATTTTGGCACTTGCTTTTGTTTTATTCGAAGCGGAAATGGTGGTCTTATTCCCTTGGTCTGTAGCTTTTAAATCTTCCGAATTTCAAAATTTAGATAAAAATACAATCGTTTTTGGTTTAGTAGAATTACTCTTTTTTCTTTTAATACTTGGTTTAGGTCTTGGAATATTGTATTCTAAAGGATATCTGAATTGGGAAAGAAAAGAACAAAAGTCCACAGAATTTAAAAGCCCAATACCGAAGGAAGCATACAAGAAATATCAATGAAAATAGTTAAATTTCCTTTTAATTCCATTCCCGGATTTTCAAAAATTCAATCTGATTATATTGAAGAAAACGATCGTTTGTTTACCCAATCTATTAACCTTCCTTTTAATCTAGATTCATTTGGAGAAATGTTAGAGAAAAGAGGAAATATTCCTTTAAATCAAAGAAAAGATTTAAAAGAAATTATTGAGGGACAATATGCTGAAATAGGAATAGCCAAAGACCTTTCAATAATAGAAAATTCAAATTCCTTTACAATTACTACCGGTCATCAATTGAATATTCTCACCGGACCAGCTTATTATATTTATAAGATTGTTAGTATTATCAATATTGCCAAACAACTTAAAAAGAAATATCCTGAAAAGAATTTCATTCCAATTTTTTGGCTTGCAACAGAGGATCATGATTTCGATGAAATTAATCATTTTAACCTATTCAATAAGGAATATAAATGGGAAACTGATCAAAAAGGCGCAGTCGGTCGTTTTCATTTGAAGGGTATTGATACCATTTTGAATGAAATAAATGATTTGCCAGAATTATTTAAAAAGGCATATTCATTAAAAAACATGTCTGAGGCAATTCGCTATATTGTTCACCAACTATTTGATCAATATGGGGTAGTTTGTTTGGATGCCGACAATAAAAGAGCAAAGCAATATTTGATTCCAATTATTAAAAAGGAAATTTTTGAAAGAGAAAGCCAAGATTTAGTGAATCAATCTATTCAGAAATTTTCAGATAAGGGTTACGAAATTAAATTATATCCAAGAGAAATTAATTTTTTCTATTTAAAAGATAATTTAAGGGAAAGAATTGTGGAGGAGGCAGGAAAGTTTTCAGTTTTAAATACGGAATTAAAATTTTCTAAGGAAGAATTAGAAAAAGAAATTGAAGAGTATCCTGAAAGGTTTAGCCCGAATGTTATTTTTAGGCCAATTTATCAAGAGGCACTTTTGCCAAATCTTTGTTATGTAGGTGGTCCGGGAGAAATTGCTTATTGGTTATGTCTAAAGGATTCTTTTGATTTACATCAAGTTTCCTATCCTATTCTAGCCCCTAGAAATTCTATTTTTTATTTTAATGAAAAATTGAATCAGAAAATAGAGCAATTAGGAAAACCTTTGGAATTTTATTTTTCTTCTGAAAATGAATTAAAAGAAAATTATCTTCATGAAAATTCTTCTGCAGACTTCGAGATGCAAGAAGAATTAAATCAAATTGATGATATTTTCAACAAAATTCTGGGCAAGGGAATGGAAATTGATAAAACCATGGAGGGGCCAGTCTTGGGGGAAAAACAAAGGGTACTGAATTCAATTCAAAATTTAGAAAAGAAATTAAAAAAAGCAGAGGAAAGAAAGCATGAAGTGGCAATCAATCAATTGCTTCAAATAAAAAATCGGTTTTTCCCGAATGGAAAATGGCAGGAAAGAATGGAGAACTATTTAAATTTTGCAATCAATGATGAGAATTTTATTCAAAATTTAGTAGATAATATTGATCCATTTGACTCACGTGTGAATTTTATTTCTCCCAATAATGGCTAAAATAATTACGATAGAAGAATTTTTATCCATGGATCGAAATATTCCAGTTGTGGATGTGCGATCTCCCGGAGAATTTGAACATGCTCATATTCCAGGGGCCTATTCATTGCCCTTATTCAATAATTTGGAAAGAGCCGATATAGGCACCCTCTATAAAAATTCAGGAAAAGAAATTGCTGTTGAAAAAGGACTGGAATATGTAGGTCCAAAAATGAAGATACTCGTTGCCGAAGCCAAAAAACTAGCCAAGGAAAAAGAAATTATTATACATTGTTGGCGCGGAGGAATGCGAAGTGGATCTATGGCATGGCTTTTGGAAACCGCAGGTTTAAAAGTATATCTAATTAAAGGTGGGTATAAATCTTATCGCCAATGGATTCAAAAACAATTTAAAAGACAAATCCCTATTCTTGTAATCGGGGGTAAAACGGGTTCAGGTAAAACAGAAATTATCCAAGAACTTAAAGCTCAAGGATTCCAAACCCTAGATTTAGAAGGAATGGCCAACCATCGAGGTTCTTCCTTCGGACATATTGGTTTACCAATTCAGCCGAGTACAGAGGAATTTGAAAATACCTTAGGAGAAGAATTATTTCGATTAGATTTTTCAAAACCAATTTTTGTTGAAGATGAAAGTAGAAGTATCGGACGAGTTTATCAACCAAATGATTTTTATAATCAGTTGAGAGAAGCGAAAGTTTTATTTTTAGATATTCCTGTTGAAGCTAGAATTCCCCATTTAGTAAAAGTTTATGGCTCGTATTCAAAAGAAGAATTGGGAAAATCCATCGATAAAATTAAGAAAAGATTGGGAGGACAATGGCACCTAGCAGCACATGAAGCCTTGGAACAAGGAGATTTAGAAGAGGTAGTCAGAATCGTTTTAAATTACTATGATAAAGCTTATTTATTTGGTTTAAGTAAAAGAAATCAGGATAATGTTATCAGAATTCAGATTAATTCTTTGGATCAAAAAGAGCAAGTAAAAAATATTTTGCCGTATCTTTGAATGAATTATAGACTAAAGTGGACAAGAAATTTATAAATATATTGTTGAAAAGGCATAAGGAAGCAGCACAATTTCCTGCTACTTCAGCTATTAAAAAATTATTTAATAGAATAATTTTAACCCTTTTCCCTGAACAAAGTCAGAAACATCTCGATAATGAGGAAGATTTAGAACTCGTTTGGGAAAGCATTGAAAATAGCTTAGAATCTATGTTGCATTCCATGCATGCAGAATTGCCTGAAAGTCCACAAATCCTCACTAAAAAGTTTTTGAATACTATTCCACAAGTCTATGAGGTATTATTAACAGATGTGGAGGCTATGGTAGATGGTGACCCTGCTGCCACAACCAAGTTTGAAATTATTCGTACCTACCCCGGATTTTATGCATTAGCTTTTTTTCGTCTGGCTCATGAATTACATCAATTAGGAATACCTTCTATTCCTCGGATTTTAACTGAATATGCGCATTCCAAAACGGGAATTGATATTCACCCTGCTGCTAAAATTGGCAAATATTTCTTTATGGATCATGGCACAGGTATCGTAATAGGAGAAACAACTGAAATAGGCGAAAGAGTAAAATTATATCAAGGAGTTACCTTAGGAGCTTTATCCGTAGACAAAAAATTAGCATCCGTAAAAAGACATCCTACCATTGAAGATGGAGTGGTGATATACTCTGGAGCAACCATTTTAGGAGGTTCAACCATCGTTGGAAAGGGTTCAATCATTGGAGGAAATGTATGGCTGACTAAATCTGTTCCTGAAAATACGAAAATGTACCACCAAGAAAATGTAAAAATTATCAATGAGTAAATTATTTAATTTATTGGATTTAGTGGGGAATACCTCTTTGGCGGAAATTAAAAATTTGAACCCTAACCCCAATGTTAAAATATTCGGGAAATTAGAAGGGAATAATCCTGGGGGCTCTGTAAAAGATCGTGCAGCAAGGAATATGATTTCTGAGGC
>JBJOIA010000013.1:0-22077 GCA_046047395.1 Bacteroidota bacterium
GAAATGGGAATGGCAATATCAAATCCTTTAAATGGCGAAAGAAGACCTGGATATATTGGACAAGCCTTGCCAGGAGTGAGTATTCGTTTAGCAGATGATGATGAAAAAACCTTAGAATTTGGACCTGGTGAAATTCAAATTAAGGGTGAAAATGTATTTTTGGAATACTGGAATAAACCAGAGGCAACGGAAGATTCCTTTATTGAAGGATGGTTTAAAACGGGTGATGTAGCAGTATTGGAAAATGGATATTATAGAATATTAGGAAGGAATTCGGTAGATATTATCAAAACGGGAGGATATAAGGTATCGGCTTTAGAAATTGAAGAAGTAATTCGAAAGCGAGAGGATATAAATGATTGTGGAGTGGTTGGAATTCCGGATGATGAATGGGGAGAAATAATTGGAGCGGGAATTGTGGCAAATAAGGAAATTAATGAAAAAGAATTGAATTCTTGGTTAAAAGAATTATTGCCAAATTATAAAATGCCAAGAAAATACTTATTTTTGAATGAACTTCCTCGTAATGTATTGGGGAAGGTAACCAAAAAAGACCTTCAAAAACTATTTGACGAATTATGAAGATTTACGGAGTTGCATTATTAGCATTTTGTTTTCTAATTGGTAAAATTTTAGGTACACTTTTAGGAAATTCAATAGGAATTGATGGCGATGTTGGTGGGGTTGGCTTTGCAATGCTATTGTTAATGTGGAGCCAATCCTTTTTGAACAAAAAGGCATGGTTTAACCAAGAAACAATTTCAGGAATAAATTTTTGGAGTTCAATTTATATTCCAATTGTGGTGGCTATGGCTGCAACTTCCAATGTAAGAGGAGCTTTATCAGGGGGCTTGGGAGCAATTTTAATTGGGGTAATCGTAACCATTGGGGCATTTGGTTTAGTCCCTCTCATTTCTAAAATTGGAAATAAATAATGGAAATTTTTGAAGAAATATTAGATAAAAATGGCTTGATTTTTGGCTTTCTTTTGGTGGGCTTAATCATGGCTTTTAGCTTTTGGATTTCTAAAAAAATCGGAAATAAAATTCCCGCAGTTGCCTTGGCAGTATTTTTGGGCTTATTAATTGCCCTATTCGGGGATAAAAAAGGGATTTCAGATATTCAATTTTTTTCAGGAATGGCCTTGTTGGGAGGATCCATGTTAAGAGATTTTTCAATTGTAGCTACAGCAATGGGTGCTGAAATTGATAAAATTAAACAGGCAGGCCTAGCAGGTTTGATTTCCTTGGTATTAGGTGTAATATTTTCTTTTTTTATCGGAGCCATAATTGCTCTATTTTTAGGATATGAAGATCCAAAAATTATTGCAACTTTAGGAGGGGGCGCTTGTACTTATATAGTTGGACCAGTAACAGGAACTGCTTTAGGGGTTAGTTCAGATATAATTGCATTGAGTATTGCTATTGGTTTAGTGAAGGTGATTCTTACTACAATTTTTACTCCTATTCTTGCAAAAAGAATTGGATTGGATAATCCAAAATCTGCCATGGTATTTGGAGGATTACTTGGTACAACTTCTGGTGTAACTGCAGGATTAGCGGCTACTGACCCTAAACTTGTTCCCTATGGAGCATTTACCTCCACTTTTTACACCGGATTAGGATGTTTATTATGTCCTTCTATTTTCTATTTCTTTTTAGAAAGTATTATTTTCTAAAATCATAATTCCTTTTGCATTTTTCCATTTTGGATTAAATTCTCCAATGGGGAATTTTGCCACTGCATGACTACCCAAAACTAAATCCAAATCTCCATCTCCATCTAAATCACCTGCATCCATAACTGCCCACCTTCCGTAATCCCCATATGGCAGTCCATATTCTTTGAATTTTTTTTGCCCTATATTCTCCAAATAAATAGTTTGTTCCAAGGGCCTATTTTGAATATCTGGAAATAAGGCCGTGGAGATTAAATCAAAGTCCCCATCTTCGTCAAAATCTCCAGATAGGATTTTTGTAGCACCATTTTGTTTAAAAAACAAAGGTTCCTCAAATTGAAAATCCCCTTTGTTAAAATAAATATATACACCATGATAAGGTTTTAATATCGTGGAAAAATCTGCATTATCGCCCGTTGTCGTAATAATATCCTCCAAGCCATCCTGATTTAAATCAACTAATTCAAACGAACTTGTTCCATAAATAGGAAGAAAACGTAAAAGTACTTTTTCCTCAAAATTCAGATTTCCCTTATTTAAATATAATATGATTCTTTCGTCTCCTTGAGCGAATAATGCTAGAATATCCATCTTTCCATCTCCATTGAAATCCTTCTTTACAATATCAGTAGATCCAGTCTGGGAATTAAGAATCTTTTGTTGGTATCCCCCATTTTTTTTATCCCATATACTTAATCCTCCCTCCTTGAACCCAAATTCACAGGTTACTAATTCCAATTCTGAATCCTCATCTAAATTTATTAATTCTCCCTCCAATGGTCTATTTAAACCCTTTACCATAGAGGACTTAAATTCCCAATTATTAAATAAATCTACATGTCCATCCGTTTCAGGATTTGCTTGAGTAGTGCTACCAATATAGGTAAATAAAAAATCTTTCTTATTTTTTGAAATACCTGTAAGGGCATCTTGCCTTTCCATTTTCCTAACTACCTTACCTTGATTATCAAGTATCCAAATTTTATGGTTTGATTGATCTCCCGCTATAATTTGTTTATTTTCTTCATCTATTTTAATAGCGGTATAATTTGGGAATGTTTCGTTTTTTTCAGGTAAAATAATTTCTTTGGCAGTAAAAAGAGTGGTATTTTCTTCTAGTTTTTCTCCAATTTCAGGAGCCCAATTTTTTGGAGAATTTTCAAGATAAAACGATTTTATTTTATTGAAATCTTCCTGACTAATCATAGGAGATTCAGGACCTAGAATAGTGTACGGTTTTAAAATGGTAGGTAGATTTTTTTCCTCCTCTTCTAAACCCATCATAATTCCCATATAGGGTAGAGTTGAATATTTCCAAACATTTTCTGGTAAAAGAGATGGTTCAGGATATAAATGGCAGGAAGAACAATAGCTTTGTGCCAATTTTTCTCCTTCATTTATTTTATTTTGTTGACAATTTATAAGTAGAAGTAATACTAGTCCTAGTAGAAAGAATCTTACCATTTATCTCATTTTTCACTTTAAATTTAATAAAATTCCTAATTTTAACAGTTAAATCCTCAACTATTATTAATGAAATTATTTTACAGCCTCTTTTTTTTAATATTAAATTTTACTCTTTTTTCTCAAGATTTTGAAAAACCTAGAATTTTCGTGAAGAAAATTCAGGAACCTATAAAAATAGATGGAATATTAGACGAAAAAATTTGGAGTCAGGCTGATTCAGCTGGTCAGTTTTGGCAATTTTTTCCATCAGATTCAGTTTATGCAAAATCTCCTACTTATTTAAAAGTCTTATATGATGATACTCACTTATATTTTGGTATTAAGGCACAGGGGAGGAAGTCTGAATTTATTGTAAGTTCCTTAAGACGTGATTTCTCCGCAAGGCAAAATGATAATGTTTCTGTAATATTTGACACCTTTAGAGACGGAAATAATGCCTTTATGTTTGGGGTAAATGCCTTCAATGTTCAAAGAGAATCTTTTGTAACAAATGGGGGTAGAGTAAGAGGATCATATATTTCTTCTTGGGATATGAAATGGCAAAATAAAGGAGCTATACATGGGGATTATTTTATTACAGAAATTGCCATACCTTTTACTTCAATTAAATTTAAGGAGGGTTCAAAAATCTGGAATTTTCAAGCGCATCGTTGGGATAATAGTTCACAAGAACAATCTGTATGGTCTAGAGTTCCTCAAAATCAACAAATGTCTACTCTTGCATATTTTGGAGAAATGGAATTTGAGGAGCCTTTAACAGGAAATAAAGCCCCAATCTATATAATTCCTTATTTGAATGGATTAATTGGTAAGAATTATGAATCTGGGGAACAAGATCTATCCTTTTCAGCAGGTTTTGATGCCAAGGTAGCTGTTACCAATGGTTTAAATTTGGATATTACCTATAATCCTGATTTCTCTAATGTCGAAGTTGACAATATCGTTACGAATTTAACCCGTTTTGAGGTTTCTCTTCCAGAAAAAAGGCAATTTTTTATTGATAATAATGATTTGTTTGGAAATTTTGGAGACTATTTTCAAAGAGGACCTAGTCCTTTCTTTTCAAGAAGAATAGGGATAATAAAAGATTCTTCGGGTTTAACTGTTCAAAATAAAATATTAGGAGGGGTACGTTTAAGTGGTAAATTAGATGAAAATTGGAGGGTAGGGGTATTGAATATGCAAACAGCAGCTGATGAATCAAGAGGAATTCCTTCCAATAATAATTCCATGTATGTATTGCAGAGAAAAGTAGCTACCAATTCAAATTTTGGGGTATTCATGGTAAATAGACAGACCTATGGAAATTATGAATTTTTAAATCCAGAAGATCGTTATAGTAGAGTTTTAGGATTTGATTATAATTTAGTTTCTTCCGATAATGTTTGGAATGGAAAATTTTATCTTCATAAATCTTTTCAACCAGGAGACCAGGATGGGAATTTAGCATCTCAGGCATTGGTAAATTATCAGTCGAGAAAAACAGAATTTTTGGTCGATTTAACCTTTGTGGATAATGATTATCGTTCAGACCTAGGCTTTGTAAATAGAAAAGATTATTATAAAACGGGTACATCATTTGCCAAGAATTTTTATTTAAAGTCAAGTTTCTTCAATACTTTTTCTCCAAGATTAATCAATTTGATGTTCTTTAAACCAACTTTAGACAATAAAAAAGTGGATCATATGGTTTGGTTGATGAATCGTTTGGAATTTAAAAATCAAGCTAATTTTAGCTTATCTTATCGAAATAATTACACCTATTTATTTTCTGATTTTGATCCATCCAGAAAAGAAGGGGCAATACCTTTAGCAGAAGGAACAGATTATACATTCGGCCAGTATGAAGTTGAATTTCAATCAAATTATTTAAAGGATTTATCCTATACAGTAAATATCAACACTGGGGGTTTTTATAATGGAACAATTACTTCGTTAACTACCGAAACTAATTACCGGATTATGCCAAAAGCTTTACTATCATTGAATTTCAATTATAATAAAATAAATTTACCAGCACCATATTCATCTTCTGAGATTATTTTAATAAATCCTAAGGTAGATTGGACATTTACAAAGAACTTATTTTGGTCTACATTGATTCAATATTCGAATTTATATAAAGTTTTAGGAATAAATTCTAGATTACAATGGAGATATGCCCCATTATCGGATTTTTATTTAGTATATAATGATAATTTTAATACCGAAGAATCCCTTTCTGTGTATCGCTCTTTAAATTTAAAAGCTTCCTTTTGGTTTTAAAATTCTACATTAATCAGTTTTGCCAAACGGTGGATTAATTCTTTGCTATAGCCCTGTTCTTCAAAATTCACCTCTCCAAGGGGAGAAATACTCCTTCCCATTATAGCATACCAGGTTTCATGAGAATCAATGACTGATTGTCCGTGTGAGGTCCATTGATTTTTATCTGCATCCCCTCTTCCATGGTCTGTGGTAATAAGAATTATGGTATTGTTTTTATATCCTGGAGTGGCTTGAACAAAATCCCAAATTTCTTTCACATAAGTATCAAAATGGTTTAAGGCATCGATATAATGAAAATAATTTCCTTCATGTGCAAATTCATCTGTTTCACCATAAGAAATATAAAGAGCCATAGGTTTTTTATTTTTCAAATAATCCATTGCTTGATAATGAATAAATACATCTTGAATTTCCGCATCTCCCCAAATTCGAAATGAATTTTCGGACATATTTGTCAGTAATTTTGCATTTTCTGTATTTGAAATATCAGAATATTTATCAAACCCATCAGTAATAGGAAGGCCAGATCTTTCCTCATTTAAAATCCTATCGAAAGCATTCCAAGCCCCAAAAGCAGCCACTTTTCCATGATAATCTGGCAAAGTATTTAAATGTTCGAAAAAGTTGATATGAGGATTTGGCGGATAATCATTTGAATTGATAAGTGTATCTACCTGGCCAGTTAAAATTTCACTATATCCCGGGTATGAAAACCAATAAGGATTGGCTACATTTAATTTACTTCCTAATTTTCGATTCCCATGTAATTCACCATTTTTTATTAATTCAGAATAAAAAAATGGCATGATTTTTTTTCTAGAAATTTTATAATCTACATTATAATATTTCTTTAATAATTCTTCACTTTTGTTTTCTGTAAAATATTTATTTTTAGCGATTGATGTATCAATTCCATAGAAAAGATCTTGCCATCTAACCCCATCTGTAGTGATTAAAATGACTCTTGGTTTATCGGAATTTTGTGCAATGGAATTTAAATTGAATAGGGAAGAGAGTAAAAATAGGACGAGTAATTTTTTCATAATATTCTGATTTTTCTCAAGATAAATATTTAAATTAAAGGAAATATAAACCTATTTTTAATTAAAATGAAAAATATTTCCAGAAGAAATTTATTAAAGTCGACCGCACTTGCTTCAATTCCCTTTTATTCAAATCTTAATTTTGATAAGAGTCAATATCTAGAAAATAAAGATTATGAGTATTCATTAAATATGAGTACGATAATGGGGCAAAACATTGGATTTTTGAATGAAATTAAGGTTGCAGCTAAGGCTGGATATGGTTCTTGTGAGATCTGGGTGCCAACTTTGCAGAAATATTTTGATTCAGGCGGTACGATTCAGGAGGCAAAATCATTGATTAATGATTCAGGTATTAAAATTCAAAATGCAATTGGTTTTGCACAGTGGATTGTAGATGATCCTAATGTTCGATCAAAAGCATTAGACCAAATAAAACAAGAAATGGAATGGTTGCAAGAATTGGGTTGTCCACGTACTGCAGCACCACCAATGGGAGCAACCACGATACCTAAAATGAATTTAGATAAAATTGCTGAGCGATATAATGCAATTTTAGAAATTGGGGAAAAAATGGGAGTTAATCCAATTTTGGAACTTTGGGGTCATTCTACTAATCTTAATAAAGTCCAGGAGGTATTATATGTTGCCTCTGCATCGGGTAATCCTAATGCTAAATTACTGTTAGATATATTTCATATTTATAAAGGGGAATCTTCCTTTGAATCTTTACACATTGTTGGAAATGATGCAATCGAAGTTTTTCATATGAATGATTATACGACTAATATTAATCCGAAGACGATCAAAGATGCTGATAGAATTTATGCTGGAGATGGAGAAGCACCTATTGCTAATGTATTAAAGGTATTAAAACCTAAGGTAATTTCTTTAGAATTGTTTAATCGAGATTTGTATAAATTAGATCCATTATTGGTTGCCAAAACGGGTTTGGAAAAAATGAAAGATATAGTCTCGAAAATGTAAAAATTAAAATCCTTTATTCATATTTTCGATTTTTACTTCCCAATTATCAGGAATTCCAGGATGCTTTTCTTTGGAGTCTATCCAACCATTTGTCATCATTGCCAATGCTGTAAGAAATCCACCATTTCCAGGAAGGTATAATCGTAATCTTTCCGTTTGATAATTATGACCATTCTTTAAAAAAGTATTTGTTATGATTGGCATTAAAAGTACATCCACTGCTTCTTCTTTTAATCCTAATCTGGCTGCAGTCATGGCTGCCATTGGGAAATCCCATCCCCAAGTATCCTCCCAAACCCAAATATTTTTTATTTTATTATAGGTATTTAACATGATTTTTTCATCCAAATTAGTAGTTTTAGGAAGCATTCCAAATGTTCCTAAAACAGCAGGGTGGTCTGTATGGTATCTTTTATTTGAATATGAATCTTGTGCATTTTCTGTAAATAAATAAAGGTCTTCTTGAATCGGTAGGGGAGATAGTTTTTTTTCAACTTCCATCCATTCTTTCGGTGGTAATTTCCCCAATCTTTTTTCCCATTCAATGGCTTTTCCTAAAGCCCATTTCCAATAAGCCAATTCATATGTTGGATTAATGGTAGTAACCGGATCAAATCTTTCTTGCGCAGGAATGATTCCTGGTCCTAAAATATAGGCATCTTTTTCACCATCATACCAAGCAAAGCTTGCCATAAAATCAGCAGTTCCAACAATGATATCCTCAAATTCTTTTAATATGCTAGAATCTTTTTCAATTTGAAATAAAGTTTCTAGGAAATAAATAGGATGTGGTTGCTGCCAAATTAAATATGATCCAACTGAAGAGGCCGTTTCTTGTCCATCATTATCCGTCATTTTTTGCCACCTTAAACCCTTAAAACCTTGTCGGCCTGCAATAATCCTTGCATTTTCCTTCGCAATTTTATACCAATTCATTTGGCTTTTTAAGACATTTTCCTGGTTATACAAAGCAAAAGGAGTGGAATGCCACCATATCATTTCCATATGAGGTTTTCCATACCATGAATTACTCACATACCCAGTTTCCTGAGGTGGGAAATTCCCTGAATTATTAATTTTTAATAAATAAAGGGATAAAATTTCTCTTCTCTGAAGTTCATTCGCCCTTGGGTCTCCTTTCCCATCCAATTCTATTAATCCAGTCTTATTCCAAAATTCTTTAAAATCCCTTTCAATTTTATCAAAATTTTCTTCAAAGTTTAATACAGTTTTTTCACTTTTTTCAGGATTATATTCGATGGAAAAATCCCAATTTTCATTTGAATCTAAAGGGATAAATTCATATCCAAAATCATTTTCTAATTTTCGTAAATTCAAGGAAGAATGAATATTGGAATAATATTGAAAATCATCTAATTTTCTTTTTATTGAATAGGTATTTTCTTTAATTTTTTCAAGTTCCAATCGAGATGATTCCTTTGGGTCAAACAAAGCGGCTTCGTCTAAAAACTCATTTGTTGGATAAGGATAGCGAATCTCTATTCCCAATCGATTATTTTTCAATAATTTAGAGTGAACACGAACAAATACTTGATCTTTTTCCTGTGAATAGGTAGTAATAACTTCAATTTTCTCCCCCTCCAATTCAAAATTACTCGTAATTTTTCCTTCCCAAAGATTTAAATTTTGATCTATATTTTGAATTGAATTTATTTCTATAGGCTTTCCATCCAATTTCCATCGAATACTTCCCAAATGAATTCTATGTGGATTTTGGCGGATATAATTCGAAGCAATATTTCTTTGATCCCCCTTAGGAAATTGTCTGGCATAAGGAATTTTCTTCCCATGCCAATCTAAATTTACTAAAGCTGTTTCAATTATATAATTTTCAGTAATTGGAAAACTATGCCACCCCCATTCAGAAAGATGTCCGAGCGACATTCCCTTTTTATATTTTTCCGAAAAGGTTTGTAAACCTGTAATATCTACCGTAATGGCAGATCTACCATTCCCAATAGATAAGGAATTTAATGTATCAATTTCTTGGAGGTTTACATTAAATTTAGATACAAGCTTTTCCCGATTAATTTGATTCGAATTACAGGAAAAAATAAAAAAGATAATTAAGCCTAGAAATAAGTTTCCTGATAATTTCATTTCATAAAAATCGGTTTAAATCTTTATCAATTTACTTTTAGGTAATCAATAAATTTTCGCTTAAATTTTGGGTGGCGGGTGGGGAGCTTCATGGTTTGAAATTTATAAATTCCACCTCATCCATCTCAGGCCCGCCCCCTCGATTCCCACTCCCATTCGCAACATATATCTTCCCACTCATATATGCCGTCCCACATCCATGACGACCTTGCTTCAATCCCGGCAAACTAAACCATCGCCCCTTCTTCGTGTCATAAACCTCCACCTCAGTATGCCCCGGCACCTGATCCTTACTCTCCCCATTCATTACAACCAAATATCTCCCAATTCCCAAACTACTTGTTCCTGCCCTCTGCGTCGGTATCCCCTCTTCAATCGTCCCCCATTTTCCTTTCTTAAAATCAAATACATCAACCTCCCCAACAGTCCTCTCTAATACCTTATTCGTTTTCGCAGACGACATTCTCCCCCCAGCTACATAAACCCTATCTCCGATGATTGCCGCAGAAAAATGATCTCGCTCATGCGGAATATCAGGGAGTATCTTCCACTCCCCTGTCTTTGTATCATATTCATCAAACCACTTTACATTTCCATCCCAATGTCCATCCAATATCCCACTTACTAAATATATTTTATCTCCTCGCCCAAATACTCCCACTGAGCCTCTTAAACGCTCCTTCGGAATCTCCGGACCCTCCCTCCACTCTTTCCTCTCGGGATTAAATATCAATATATTTTTAATAGGAGTTTCATGTGGATACCTTCCCTGAAAAGCCGCAATTACATAAATCTCCCCCTTAAAACTCAAGGCCTGAAAATGATTAAACTCCATCGGAGCATCAGCTACAAAATTCCATTCATGCGTCTGCGGATTATATTCCTCAATCGGTCTTTCTCCTCTTCCCCCCAATGCATATAATTTACCATTACATTCAACAAAACTACTCTCATGCCTCTTTGAACCATGTTTACTTATCTCCTCAACCGTCCATTCTTTGTCAAATGTTTGTGACATCAACAAAATAGGCATGATGTTCAAAATCGAAACCAATAATATTTTTCTCATCTTTATATCTTTTCTTTTTTTCCTGATTTTACTGCCTTAAATATCGCATCAATAATCTTTAAATCCTTTAATCCTTCTTCTCCATCCACTGGAATAAATGGCTTTTCCCCATCCAAAATTATCGCCGCAAAATTATCCATTTGTACAGTCTGATGGGTCCTATGTTCTGCTTTTATTTCTCCCTTATTTGTCCTTCCTTTGATTGGCCCATAACCAGTAGAAGGTTGCATCTCCGCAAATCCCTTTGTACCATTTAAATAAAATTTATCCAAATTATTTAATGAATAAGTTGATAAGCAAGAAGCGATCGCCCCAGATGGAAAGCCCATCTGAAAAGTAATGGTTTCATCAACCCCTTCCTTAAATTTTACAGGATTAGTTTTAGTTTCTTGTGCAGTCACCCATATAGGCTCCTCCCCCAACATATATCTTGCCCCATTAATCGAATAAATACCGATATCCATCATCGCACCACCCCCAGCCAAAGCAGCATTTAATCGCCATTGATTCGGATCCCCAATTATAAATCCCGATAATCCTTGAAAAAATAAGGTCTGCCCAAATTCCCCAGCTCGCTGTTTTTTTACAATCTCTTGGGTTATAGCCTCGAAATGCATTCGATATCCCACCAATAATTGCACACCCTGTTCTTTACATATCTTTATCATCTCCTCCCCCTCTTTTGCATTTAATGCCATCGGTTTCTCAGATATCACATGCTTCTTACATTTTGCCACTCTCTCTGCAAATGGCTTATGCAAAGAATTCGGAGTGATAATATAAACTGCATCTATATCTTCCCTATTCATTATCTCCTCCAAATTTTCATACGTAAAACAGTTTTCTTTTTTAACCCCATATTTACTACTCCAAGATTCTAATTTGGAAGGAGTTCCACTGATTAATCCCGTAATTCTTGCCCGCTTACAGTCCTGCATCGCATTCGCAACTCTCTCCGCATATGAACCTAATCCTAATAAAGCTACTCGTAGAACCTTTTCCCCCGGAAGAGTAATTTTTGAATTTTTTAATAATGGATAGCCAATAAAGGGAACTGCTAAAGTTTGAACAAACTCTCTCCTTGTTTTCATATTTTAATAGGTTTATTTTTTGAATAAATTTATAATTTTAATTGCCAATTTCCTTCAAAAACCCAATTAAAATTTAAATCCTTTCTATCCAATTCAATATTATTCTCTAGCCACTTAAATTGTTTTCCTGATTTCTTTGAACCAAAATAATATATTCTATGTCCCCAAGATAATTTTCTTTCCCCTGCTTGATAAATCTCTGCATCAGCCATATTTTCATCATATTCACAATCAATTAAATATATTTGTGCCTCCCGATGGTACCTCCCCAATTTATATCCCTCATCACCTCTAAATTTAGATTGAATAATTACATTTTTATCCCCCTCATTTCCAGAACCATCATGCCACATCGCCGCACTCATATTATGACAAATAAACTCACAATTAATGGCATAGGCATTTCCCCTCGGGCAATACAAATCCACTCCTCCCTCAAAACTACAAGAATTAAAATAATACTTTCCGTTTTCTACATCCCAGGGAGAAACAGTATCTCCACCCCCAGATATAAAACTGCAGTTTACAAAAGCTAATTTTATACCTCCTGGCATTGCCCTAACCGCAAACTGATGCCCATCCTTTCGAACAATCTTTTCCCCTTCCTTTTCCCCCGCTTCTCTCGGTAAAGCATAATTTTGAACTGTACTCACAACAGTTTTTCCTGAAGCATTATTACAGGGGATTATCCTATCACCTTCTGCCAAAATTCCATAATTATTAATGATTGTTAAATTTCGAAAACTTAAATCATGCCCCTTTATATTCAATACCGCAGCCCCAAAATCGTCCGGATTTGAACATCTCCAAATATCCCTTGCAATACTATTTATTAAAATTACCCCTTCTCTCGATTCCCCAACAATAAATAAATCATGTTTCAAACTATCTATAAATACTTTCTCATTATATTCCCCATTTTTTATGAATATTTCATTCCCAGGCTTTGCCAAATTAATGGCCTCTTGAATAGTTTTTATTTCACCTTTTTTATCTACAATTAGAGTATTTTGATCCGTTTTTATATTTTCTTCAATTAAATCAATGACCTTTGAAAAATAAGGCTCGTATAGGACAAAACTATGAGGAGACCCTTCAAAACTCGTTACTTCTGTTTTTATTTGAAAATCATCCATTTTTCTACGAAAATCCTCTCTTCCCGCATGCATCCTATCCACCCCACTATTGATGAATAATACAGGTGGATCATCCTTGGACACATGAAACAATGCCGAAGCCTCATTCCACAAATCCGGTCGCTCCTTTTTATTGTATCCGAAATACTGGGTTGCAGCACTTAATTTTTTACTATCATCCCCCTCCCCTGATTCCGGATGAATATAGGCTAAAATCCCATCTAAATCAATTACTGAATAAATCTTGTTTTCCTTTTTCGTCTTCCCATAAATCTCCTCATCCCATGTTGAACCCAATAATGCAGACATTTGTCCCCCTGCAGAAAATCCCCCAACAGTAATATGATTGCGTTTAATATTAAATTCCCTTGAATGCTCAAATAAATAATTTAATGCAGAATGGGCATCAAACATCGCTGCTGGATATAAAGCCTCTGTTGAAAGCCTGTACTCTATTAAAAATACACGAATACCTCTTTTGGCCAATGCCCTTGCCATCGGAATATGCTGACTCTTATCTCCCGTTCTCCAACCCCCTCCATGAATAAACATCAATGCTGGAAGTTCTTCTTTCGTTTTCGGACCAAAATAATCCATTTTTAAATCCCTTGGATCTGATTTATAAACTAAATTCAATTTTTCTTCAATCATTGAATCTTCAGGAATTTCCGCCAAAACAATTTCCGAATAATGTTTTACATCATTTTTATAGGCATCTAGATTATTATAAGAATAATCTCTGACCCCCGTAATCCCAGATAAATTTTGTGAAATAAGGATAAGAGGTGAAAACAAAAAAATAAAAAATTGTTTCATTTTTAAAAATTAAAGGACTTTCAAAATAATTCTTTGGTACCCCTTCAAAGGAATAGAACCATTATCCTGTCCTTCTACAACAATATGGTATTCATCTCCTGAAGTGGCACTTTCTGGTAAAGAAAGAATTAAACGCTCACCCTCTACTGATATATTTGCGGCACCATTACCAACCTCAGCATATGAAAAGGCAGAAAATTTGATCTCATCTTGATCTACATCGTTCCCCATTAAGGTTAAATTTAATTCATCCCCAATTTTAATTGCATGGTGGTTACCCTCTTTTATTCTAATTTTAGGAGCATGGTTGGCCTCCTCAAAACTTTTTACACACCATTCAGCCCTTGCTGCAAAATCCATTTGCATATCTTTAGCCCATCTAGCTTGCGGAAAATCAGAATCAATTTTATTTGAAAACGGATTGAAATCCTCCGCATCCACATATTTCCTTGGGTTTTCACCTGATTTTTTGAATCTTCCTCCCCAACCACCATAATTTGGATGCTCTGTATTCTCTAATCCTGTATTTACTAATTGCAAAAAGGCCGGAGAATCCCCCTCAGACAAAAAATCATATTGTCCAAATTTTCCAAACTGATTATCCTTTAAACGTGAAATATCTCCTTCATAATGCTCCGGATCTCCCGCCTGCTTTTGCCCATCTCCCCAAGAATAATATTGTTTCAATAATGGACCATTATTTAAAATTATTTTCGACATAAACTCTCCTTCAAAATATGGATGATATTCTTTAGGAACAGACCTTTGCCAGAAATAAGCAAAACTCCAAAATTGATTTGAATTATAATAAACCAAAATATCTGGCCACGCTTTTGAAATATACGTTTGGTAGGTGTCATCTTGATCTAAAATCGTATATATAATTGCCTTTTGATTGATTTTCCTCTGAATTTCCTCCCAATTAGGTTTATTTTTGTTTTCTTCCTCTATACTTTTTAATGCTCTGGCAATAGTATTCGTACCACCCCAAGCTTGTAAATATATGGGTTCCGTAGTTTCATCCATTAATTTTTCTTTAATGAATTCTGAGCCAGGAGTAATTTTTTCCATTTCTCCCTCAAAATCTATATTCCCAATTCGTACGATAGATTTTAAATATTCTGGTTTAGGATAATCTGCAGAATGTAATACCAAATTTGGATAAACTTCA
The DNA here is from genome assembly GCA_046047395.1 of Bacteroidota bacterium. Taxonomy (GTDB): domain Bacteria; phylum Bacteroidota; class Bacteroidia; order Cytophagales; family Spirosomataceae; genus CAZVFE01. The sequence continues at coordinate 14,848 of JBJOIA010000013.1, forward strand.
TTATAAGCTTCTAATAATGGATTCATCCACTCCGTGCCAGGCCAACGCAATTCAGTTCTTTCTCCATAAATCTTTTTCGTCATCTCCATTTTAGAGGTAAATTTTGTACCTTTTCCATCTCCCTTATAATGCCACTGTGAACTTGAATATATTAGCCCTTCTATTTGAAATTCATTTGAATATAAAAGCATTCTAATAAAGGTATCTACATCATCTATTTCTCCATCAGTAGTGATGATTGTACGATACTTATTAATTGAAGAACTCTCTACAGGAGCCTCACATGCCATTACATTAAAAAAAGTAATAAGAAAAATGAATTTTTTCATTTCTGATTTTTTAGGTTTAGAATATTTGTATGAATATACTGTAAAACAAAGTTTATTTTTCGAATTTAATAAATTATATCTTTTTAATTTATATTTGTAAATTACGATTAATACTTCAAAATATAGATTCTTTAATTGAATCAGTAAATTTACTAATGAAAAAAGCATTAATTACAGGTATAACCGGACAAGATGGTGCTTACTTAGCAGAGTTTCTTTTGAATAAAGGTTATGAGGTCCACGGTATAAAACGTCGTTCCTCTTTGTTCAATACCCAAAGAATCGATCATCTTTACGAAGATCCTCATGTCCCCCATAGGAATTTGTACCTTTATTATGGTGACCTAACCGATAGTACGAATTTAATTAGAATTATTCAGGAAGTTCAACCAGATGAGATTTATAACCTGGCAGCTATGTCTCATGTTCAGGTAAGCTTTGATACTCCAGAATATACTGCGAATGCCGATGGCATCGGCACGTTGAGGATTCTTGAAGCCATCCGTATTCTAGGTCTTGAAAAAAAGACCCGCATCTATCAGGCCTCAACTTCAGAACTCTATGGTTTGGTGCAAGAAGTTCCCCAATCTGAAACAACACCTTTTTACCCTCGCTCCCCTTATGGAGTTGCTAAGTTATATGCCTATTGGATAACAGTAAATTATAGAGAAGCCTACCAAATCTTTGCATGTAATGGAATCCTATTTAACCACGAATCACCTCAGAGAGGAGAAACCTTTGTGACAAGAAAGATTACGCGCGCAACGGCTCAGATTGCACTCGGACAGCAAGATTGTTTATTCCTTGGCAACCTAGATGCCCAACGAGACTGGGGACATGCCAAAGACTATATCGAAGCCATGTGGTTAATCTTGCAACAAGATACTCCAGAAGATTTTGTTATTGCCACAGGTATCACAACAAAAATCCGAGATTTTGTTAAGATGTCCTTTGCAGAAATAGGGGTTGAATTAGGATTTAGAGGCGAGAAAGAAAAAGAGGAAGGCTATGTTTTGAGGAATTCAGGACGATATGATTTAAAGGAAGGACAAATCGTAGTGAAGGTAGACCCGGCCTATTACAGACCAACTGAAGTTGATTTATTAATTGGAGATTCCACCAAAGCCAAAACCAAATTAGGTTGGAAACCAAAATATGATTTGGCGGCATTGGTAAAAGAAATGGTTGAGTCGGATTTAGCTTTGTTTAGTAAATAATGAAAAAAGATTCAAAAATATATATTGCTGGTCATAAAGGTATGGTCGGTTCAGGAATAGAGCGAAAACTTCGATCCGAAGGGTTTAATCATATTATTACAAGAACTTCCAAAGAATTAGACCTTAGAAACCAAGAGGCCGTCAATAAATTCTTTGAAGAAGAAAAACCAGAATATGTATTTTTAGCCGCTGCAAAAGTTGGGGGCATTCATGCAAACAATACCTACCGGGGAGAATTTATTTATGATAATCTAATGATGGAGGCGAATATTATTCATGCTTCCTATCTTAATAAGGTAGAAAAATTATTGTTTTTAGGATCCTCTTGTATCTATCCAAAGATGGCACCACAGCCTTTAAAGGAAGAGTATTTATTATCTGGCTATTTAGAGCATACCAATCAACCTTATGCAATAGCCAAGATTGCGGGGATCGAGCTTTGTAATTCTTATCGAGATCAATACGGGTGTAATTTTATTTCAGCTATGCCAACGAATTTATATGGCACGAATGATAATTATCATCCAGAAAATTCACATGTATTACCAGCTTTAATAAGAAGAATCTATTTAGCGAAGAAAAATCAGGAACCAGAAGTCATTATTTGGGGCACAGGAACGCCTAGAAGAGAATTTTTACATGTTGATGATTTAGCGGAGGCTTGTTATTTTTTAATGGAAAATTATCATGAGACAGGATTAATTAATATTGGCTGTGGAGAAGATATATCCATCAAAGAATTAGCGGAATTAATTGGAGAGTTAGTGGAGTATGATGGAAGATTTGTACTCGATTCAACTAAACCTGATGGAACTCCTAGAAAATTATTAGATGTATCTAAAATTAATTCATTCGGCTGGAAAGCTAAGATAAGTCTAAGAGAAGGATTAAAAAAAACCATTGATGAAGTAATTTTTTTATTTTAAATAATCAATATTTAAAATTATTTAATTAGTTTTGTGAAGAAAATAAATTAACCGCTAATAACCACTGATTATCTTTTTAATCAAACCCCACCAAATTTTAGTGACGTGTTATTAGTATTTTAAAAAATACCCCTAGTATTCGCATGCCTTTATGTGATATACAAAGGCGAAGCCGTACTAAATACCTGCCACAAATTGAAAAATATTACCACTAAAATATCTATTATAGGCCTCGGTTACGTTGGTCTTCCACTTGCAGTGGAATTTGGGAAATTTTTTGAAACCATCGGTTTCGATATCAATCAATTAAGAATTGATGAATTAAAAAATGGGGTTGATAGAACCTTAGAAATTAATCCATCTGATTTAATTTCCTCCGATAATTTAATTTTTACTTCTCGCATTGAAGATATCAGAGATTCGAACATTTATATAATCACTGTTCCCACCCCAATTGATAAATTCAAAGCCCCAGATTTAAAACCATTGCTTTCTGCTACAGAAATGATTTCAAAGGTTTTAAAAAAGGACGATATTGTCATTTATGAATCAACCGTTTATCCTGGCTGTACTGAAGAGGATTGTGTTCCTGTTTTAGAAAAATTCAGTGGACTTAAATTTAATCAAGATTTTTTCTGTGGATATTCCCCTGAGCGGATTAACCCAGGCGATAAAAATAATACCTTAACAAATATTGTAAAGGTAACCTCTGGTTCTAACTCTACTACCGCTGAAAGGGTAGACCAATTATATAAGACAATTATAAAGGCGGGTACCCATAAAGCTCCTTCTTTAAAAGTTGCGGAGGCCTCGAAAGCCATTGAAAATGCTCAAAGAGATTTAAATATCTCTTTTATGAATGAGTTAGCAATTATTTTTGAGAAAATGGGAGTTGATACCAATGATGTATTAGATGCAGCTGGTACCAAATGGAATTTCTTAAAATTTAAACCAGGTCTTGTAGGAGGCCACTGTATTGGGGTTGATCCATATTATCTTGCCCATAAAGCAGAAAGCCTTGGCTACCATCCGCAAGTTATTCTATCAGGAAGAAGAATTAATGATGGAATGGGAAAATTTATAGCTGAAAAAGCTGTAAAACTCCTAATTTCTAAATCAATTCCTATAAAAAATTCGAATGCCCTAATTCTTGGAATTACCTTCAAAGAAAATTGTCCGGATATCAGAAATTCCAAAGTTATTGATGTATTCAATGAACTAAAGGATTATGGAATGAGCCTAGATGTTTATGACCCTTGGGTAGAAAAGGAAGAATTAATCAAGGAAATGGGAATCAAACTCATAGACTCTATTGAAAAAAAATACGAATTAGTCATTTTGGCTGTCTCTCATAACCAATTTTTAAGCCTCGATTTTAATCTAATTTTAAATTCAAATAATTCTGTTTTATTAGATATAAAATCAGTTTTTCCTAAAGGTTTTTCAAATTATCGATTATAATGGAACAAATCCAAATGCTGAATTTAGTGGAAGAATATGGTCTTTTTAAAGAAGGAATTAATTCAGTTATTGAACAGGTTTTAAAGGAGGGTAAATATATAAATGGACCAGAAATAAAAAAATTTGAAGAAAAAATTAATTCTAAATTTTCTTTTGGATTCTCTATTTCTTGTGCAAATGGCACTGATGCCATTCAAATTGCCTTAATGGCTCTGGATTTAAAACCAGAAGATGAAATTATTCTTCCTGGTTTTACCTATATAGCAGCCATTGAAGCGGTAGCCCTCCTAAAACTAAAGCCAGTATTAGTAGACGTAGATCCCTATACCTATAATATTGATCCGAATAAAATAGAGGAACTAATCACAGATAAAACAAAGGTTATCATACCGGTACATTTATTTGGACATGCAGCAAATTTGGAGCCAATTCTAGAAATTGCCCAAAAATACCAATTGAAAATTATTGAAGATAATGCTCAGAGTTTAGGGACAGAATATATCTTTAAAAATGGGAATAGAAAATATTTAGGGGGTATTGGAGATATTGGAACTACCTCTTTTTTCCCTACCAAAAACTTGGGTTGTTATGGAGATGGAGGAGCAATTTTTTCTAAAGACATCATTCTTGGTGAAAAATTGAGAATGATCGCCAACCATGGTCAATCGCAAAAATATGTACATGATATAGTGGGTTGTAATAGTTGTTTAGACACTGTCCAAGCGGCTATTTTGTTAGAGAAATTAAAATATTTTGATCATAATTTACAGAAAAGAAGAAATATTGCTCAAATATATTCTAATGAATTATCTGGTATTCAGGATATTGTATTACCCCAAACAATGCCCTATTCTACCCATTCTTATAATCAATTTACCCTACGTTTATTAAATGGGAAAAGAGATGAATTTAAAAAGTATTTGATAGAAAATGGGATCCATTCCATGATATATTATCCAATTTCTATTCCTAATCAAAAGGCATATAATAATATAAAATTCAAAGATATTTCTGTCTCAGAACAATTGAATAAAGAAGTTATCTCAATTCCAATTGACCCAAATTTATCTGAAGAAAAAATAGATAAGATTATCCTTCATTTTAAATCTTTTTTCAATGTATAGTGTTCATCCATCCTCCTATATAGATGAAAATGTAATTATAGGTGAAGGCACCAAAATTTGGCATTTTTCACATATTATGGAAGGCGCTGTAATTGGAAAGAATTGTAGTTTAGGCCAAAACGTAGTGGTTTCTCCTGGCGTTAAATTAGGTGATAATGTCAAGATTCAAAATAATGTATCCATTTATTCCGGCGTAATATGTGAGGATGACGTTTTTTTAGGACCATCTTGTGTTTTTACCAATGTTATCAATCCAAGAAGCGCCGTAATTAGAAGAAATGAGTATAAAAATACTCTTATAAAAAAAGGAGTAAGCATTGGTGCAAATGCAACAATTCTTTGTGGAATTACCCTTGGAGAATTCGCCTTTATTGGTGCCGGAGCCGTTGTCGTTCGCGATGTGCCCAAATTTGCCCTAGTCGTCGGAAATCCAGCGAAACAAATTGGATGGATGAGTGAATTAGGGTATCGCATAAATTTTGATTCAACCGGAATTGGAGTTTGTCCTGAATCCAAAACCAAATATAAAATTATTCATAACCACTTAGAGAAACTAGAATGAAAAATTTCGGAATGATTGGTGCAGCAGGTTATATTGCCCCAAGACATATGCGGGCCATAAAAGAAACAGGAAATGATTTAGTTTTGGCCTTTGATCCTTATGATGGCGTTGGAATTATGGACTCTTATTTCCCAAATGCCAGTTATTTCACAGAATTTGAAAGATTTGATAGGGCGATAGATAAATTAAAGCGACAAGGAAATCCTGTAGACTATATTACTATTTGTTCTCCAAATTATTTACATGATTCTCATATACGTTTTGGTTTGAGATCTGGATCTGATATTATTTGTGAAAAACCTTTAGTATTGAATCCATGGAACTTGGATGCAATTGAAGAATTGGAAAAAGAAACAGGGAAAAAGGTAAATACTATCTTACAATTAAGGCTCCATCCAAAATTAATTGAATTGAGGAATTCTATTCAAAAAGATAAATTTTATAAAGTAAATCTAACTTATATTACTTCTAGGGGTAAATGGTATCACCAAAGTTGGAAAGGGGATACGAATAAATCAGGAGGGATAACAAGTAATATAGGAATCCATTTTTTTGATATGTTAATTTGGCTTTTCGGTGAGCCAATAGGAATACAAAAGGAAATCAATAATCATGATACAGCGAAAGGAAAATTAATTTTTAACCATGCTGAAATAGATTGGTTTTTAAGCATCAACTCAAATAATTTGCCCTCCCAAGTTCAATATACTGGTAAAACCACTTTTAGAAGTTTGGTAATAAATGATTCAGAAATTGAATTTTCAGATGGTTTTACTGACCTCCATACGCTTTCCTATAAAGAAATTTTAATGGGAAATGGATTTGGAATCCAGGATGTCAGACCAGCTATTGAATTAGCATCAAAATTAAGATAATATACGGATGAAGTATACCATTGTTTGTCCTATTTATAATGAGATTGATTATATAGAAAATTGTATTCAATCCTTCATTAATCAGACGGTTTTTCAAGATATTGAAGTAATATTAGTGGATGGAATGAGTACGGATGGCACCGTTGCAATTATTGACCAATATTGCGAGAAATATCCAAACATTCGAAAAATTGAAAATCCTCGAAGAATAACACCAGTGTCTATGAATTTGGGAATAAAAAATGCAACCACTGATTATATTTTAACCTTAGGAGCCCATACAATTTATCCTAATAATTATGTTGAGGTACTGGCAGAAAAAATCATAGAATTAAATGCTGACCTTGTTGGTGGAGGCCTGAAATCTTTACCTGCTAGTAATTCAATATTGTGTAAATCAATAGCTACACTGATGAGTTCGCCATTTGGAATTGGATTTTCTTTTAGGAATGGATGTAATGAAATTAAGAAAGTCAACACAATTTCTTTTGGATTATATCGTAAAGAGCTTTTTGAAAAATTAGGATATTTTGATGAAGAGCTTGCAAGAGGTCAAGATGACGAATTAAATGCTAGAATTAATCAGAATGGAGGATTGATTTATTTTATCCCAGGAATTGAGGTAAGATATTACACTCGGAACTCAATAATCAAGTTTATAAAAATGTTTTTTACATTTGGCTTTTATAAACCCTTGATTAATTCTAAATTAAAAAGACCTAATTCATTAAGGCAA
>JBJOIA010000014.1:0-3406 GCA_046047395.1 Bacteroidota bacterium
ACATTTTCAGGACATAAACTATATAGCCCGAAAGGAATTGGTGGTTTATTGATATCGAATAATTTGGAATTAAAACCCTTATATTATGGTGGCGGACAAGAATATGGTTTTCGACCAGGAACCTTGCCTAGCCCTTTAATTGAAGCCTTAGGGAATTCCTTTGGCTTAATTCCTGAATTACTAAATAAGATACCTGAATTTACGTTTTGGAATAATGAAATAAGTAAATCATTAAAGGATTCTTTTGGAGATCGAATTCAAATTAATTCACATAATGCAGTTCCTCAAATTTTAAATTTTACTGTTAAAGATATTGATTGGGAAAAACTATTTTTAAAATTAAACAAATTAGCTATTTCTAATGGATCAGCATGTAATTTTAAAACAAAAAATCCATCCCATGTTGGATTGGCAATTGGACTTTCCGAAAATAATTCCCTATCAACTATCCGAATTTCATTTGGAGAAATGACTAATCAAATGGAAATAAATTTTATTAAAGAGTATTTAATTTCGAATATTAAAGACTTATTACATGAAGGAATGGATTGACATAATTCGAGAAGTGGAGAACAAATTGGATGAGAATATTCAATTTGCTTTGGCTACTATTATTCAAGTAGAGGGTTCGGCTTATCGTTCTTCAGGAGCAAGAATGTTGGTTTTAGAGGATGGTTCCTGGATAGGTGGAATTTCAGGAGGTTGTTTAGAAGGTGATTTGTTAAAAAAAGCCCAAAAAGCCATTATTGAGGAAAAATCTTTATTGATAACGTATGATACAAGAGATGATGACCCCTTTCAATTAGGTGTAGGTTTAGGTTGCAATGGTAAAATAGATATAATCTTAGAATCCAATAGAGAAGCCATTATTTCCTTCATTCAAGTCTTAAAAGATGTTTTAAATTCAAAAAATGGAGGTTATATAGAACATCTATGGAATTTAAAGACTCAATCTCAAGAACTGAATTATACTTTATTCGAAGAAAAAACAAAATTCGAACCTAATGAAGCCAGTTTCTTTGAAGAAATTAGGTTTAAGGAATATATCAAACCTATTTACCAATTATGGGTATTTGGAGTAAGCTTTGATGCCCCTTCTGTTATTGAAATGGGATTAAATTTAGGTTGGCGAATAAATTGGGTTGGAAATACGAATAAAATGAATCCTCAATTAAAAGCTCGGTGTTTTGCCTGTTATAACTGGGATGATGATTTATCAATAAGTTCGGAACATCTAATAATTATGATGACACATGATGTTGACCGAGATATTTCTATTTTAAATAATTTAGCGAAATATAAACAATTCGCTTATTTTGGCTCCTTAGGACCTTTAAAAAGGTGGGATAAACTAATGGGATTAGTGGATCGAAATACGAGAGAAATTTTTGATGAAATGGAGGTTTCTACACCCATTGGTTTGAAAATTGGAGCAGAAGGTCCTTTTCAAATAGCCATTTCAATTTTCAGTGAAATATTGAAAATATTAAATAAATAAAAAAAGAGCCAAGAAATTTCAAGGCTCTTTTTTTTAAAAATCAATTCAATTATTTTACTTCTTCAAAAGAAACATCTTCCGCTTCAGTTGAATCAGAACTAGAATCTGCTCCTCCTTGAGGATTTGCACCTCCCTGATCATTTCCAGCTGCATACATCTCCTGGGAAGCTGCTTGCCATGCGCCATTTAATTTCTCTAATGCCGCATCTATTCCAGCTAGATCCTGAGATCCATGTGCAGTTTTTAACTCTGCCAAAGCTGATTCTATCGCAGTTTTATTGCCTTCCGACAATTTCTCGCCATATTCTTTTAATTGTTTTTCAGATTGGAAAATCATTGCGTCCGCAGAATTAACCTTTTCAACTTTTTCTTTTTCTGCCTTATCTGCTGCCTCGTTAGCTTTCGCCTCATTACGCATTTTTTCAATTTCCTCATCTGTTAGACCACTAGAAGATTCAATTCTAATTTTCTGTTCTTTACCAGTTCCCTTATCTTTTGCAGAAACATTTAAGATACCATTTGCATCAATGTCAAATGTAACTTCGATTTGAGGAACTCCTCTTGGTGCAGCAGGAATACCATCTAAGTGGAATCTCCCTAATGAACGGTTATCCTTTGCCATTGGTCTTTCTCCTTGCAATACATTTAATTCTACTGAAGGTTGATTATCTGCAGCAGTTGAGAATGTTTCTGATTTTTTAGAAGGGATAGTTGTATTTGCTTCTATTAATTTTGTGAATACTCCACCCATAGTTTCAATTCCTAAGGATAATGGAGTTACATCTAATAATAGTACATCTTTTACTTCCCCAGTTAAAACTCCCCCTTGAATAGCCGCTCCAATTGCAACAACTTCATCCGGATTAACACCTTTTGATGGTTTTTTGCCAAAGAATTTCTCAACTTCCTCCTGAATTTTTGGAATACGAGTTGAACCCCCTACTAAGATTACCTCATCAATATCTGCATTCGTATAACCAGCATTTTTCATTGCACGCTTACACGGTTCTAAAGTTCTTTGAACTAAAGTATCAGCTAATTGCTCAAATTTTGCCTTTGATAATGATCTAACTAAGTGCTTAGGAACTCCATCTACTGGCATAATGTAAGGCAAATTAATTTCGGTATTCCCTGAAGAAGATAATTCAATTTTTGCCTTTTCTGCAGCTTCTTTCAATCTTTGAAGTGCCATTGGATCTTTTCTTAAATCAATATTTTCATCATTGATGAATTCCTCAGCCAACCAATTGATAATTACTTGATCAAAATCATCTCCTCCTAAATGTGTATCTCCATCAGTTGATTTTACTTCAAATACTCCATCTCCTAATTCCAAGATTGAAATATCAAAAGTACCACCGCCTAAGTCGAAAACAGCAATTTTCATATCCTTTCCTTCCTTATCAACACCATAAGCTAATGCTGCAGCTGTTGGCTCATTGATAATTCTTTTTACCTCTAAACCTGCGATTTGTCCTGCCTCTTTTGTTGCTTGTCTTTCAGAATCATTGAAATATGCAGGAACAGTAATTACAGCTTCAGTAACACTTTGTCCTAAATAATCCTCTGCTGTCTGCTTCATTTTTGTTAATATTTGAGCAGAAATTTCTTGTGGAGTGTATTGTCTATCACCAATTTTTACTCTTGGTGTATCATTATTTCCTTGTTCAACTTGATATGAAATTGTTTTTAATTCAGAACTTACTTCTGAATATTTTTTTCCCATAAATCTCTTTACTGAAGAAATTGTATTTCTTGGGTTGGTAATAGCCTGACGTTTTGCAGGATCGCCTACTTTTCTTTCTCCATTATCTAAAAATGCTACGATTGATGGAGTCGTTCTTCTTCCTTCAGAATTGGCAATTACTACTGCCTCATTCCCTTCCATTACTGCCACACATGAATTGG
>JBJOIA010000015.1:0-3659 GCA_046047395.1 Bacteroidota bacterium
GAAATCTGTCAGACCTACGCATCCAGCTTCTCTCAAAGGCATTTCAAGAATTGGAAGAATTGGTATTATAACACGGTAATTTTGGGAAAAACGATTAATTACATCTTCCCAATTGCTTAAAGCTCCAAAAAGGCCATGAAGTAAAACAATCGTTTCTTCGTGCTTGCCTTGATCAATAAACCTGAAATTTTCCTCTTCTTTAATTTGAAAGTTCATAAGTTTGCTAATTGTTTGCAAAATACTAAAAAGACTTCAAACTTTTTAGTATTTTTAACAATCAATAATTTTATTAAAAATAAATGATTAAGCCCAAAGCAATAATTGGAGGAGGAATAACCGGCCTTTTTACCGCCACTCTATTGCATAAAAACCATATTCCTTATATTTTGTTTGAAAAAGACGCCAAACTTGGCGGGAGGGTTCAGACTGATTCAAGGGATAATTTTTTAATGGATCGAGGCTTTCAAGTTTTGCAATCAACCTATCCAGACATTCAAGGGAATTTAGATTTTTCAAAACTGAATTTAAAATATTTTCCTTCCGGGGCAAAATGTTTACATAAAGGGGAATTTATTGAATTTATGAATCCTTTCGCAAATATTTTCAAGTTTTTCGAAGCTGTTTTCTCAGGATTATTGAAAATACGAGATCTTTGGGCATTTTTCATTTTAGCTTTGAGGCTTATTGGTTTTTCGTTTAATCATGAAAGAATGTCGAATATTTCAACTATGGAATATTTAAAAAAACTAGGATTCTCTCAGACTTTGATTGATTCCTTTTTTATTCCATTTTTTGGAGGGGTATTTTTGGATAAAAGCCTTTCTCAGCCCAAGGAACTATTTTTATTTTTCATGCAGGAGTTTTTAAAAGGTAAAATTTCAATTCCTGCCAAAGGTATGGGTGAGATAGCCAATCAATTATATGAAGAATTAGATTCAGATGCAGTAAAGCTAAATAGTTTGGTTAAAAAAGTGGAAAAAAATAAGGTTTGGGTGGGAGAGGAAATACATGAGGTTTCAGAGGTGATAATAGCCACAGATTTAAATGTTAGTGCTAAATTGCTTGAAATTGAATTGGATGAAGGCAGTTTTGGAGGATGTGTAAACTATTATTTTAGTATTGAAAAGGGAAAATTTGATTCAGGAATATTGTATTTAATAAATAAAAAAATCCTTCATTTTTCCGTAATTTCTCAGGTTTCTCGTCAATATGCCGATGAAAATAAAGATTTAATTTCTATTACAACCTTAGGTATGGAATATACAGATTCAGAAATTTTGGAAGAATTTGAAAAATTTTTCCCAGAAATTAAATTAGAAAACAAAATAGGCAAATATGTTTTGCCAAATGCCTTACCAAAAATTAATTCTCAAAAAGAATTAAAAAAAGCCGCCGACGAAAAAGGAATAATTTTGGCGGGAGATTATTTATTATATCCTTCCTTAAATGCTTGTTTTCAATCCGGTAAATACGCCTTTGAAACTATTGTAAAAATTCGTAATTTCGCCAAATTATAAATACTTCAATCAAAATGAAAAAACTATTAATAATTATTTCATCTCTTTTTCTTCTTGGTTCTTGTGCCAAAGAAGTATCAAAAGAAGAATATACTGCCAAGGTTTCAGATGCCGAATTTCTTATTGATGCAGAATTAATGTTGAATAAATCCATTATTCATGATATTTTTTCTCCACCAGTTTCTAGTAGAATTTATTATTATTCCTCGCTTGCTGCCTACGAAACAGCGATCCAGTCGGATAGTAATTTTGTTTCAATGTCAGGTCAAATTCATGGATTTGAAGGGGTTCCCAAACCGGAAGAAGGTAAAGAGATTGCCTTTCCTGTGGCCGCTACCTGGGCTTATTTAACGGTAGGAAAATCATTGACATTCGCCGAAGAATTATATGAGCAATTTGAAAAGGATTTGGATAAGAAATATTTAGAAACAGGAATTCCTGAGGAAATTTATGAAGATTCAAAGGCTTATGGAATAGAGGTTGCCGCATCCATTAAGCAATATTTTGGCAAGGATAATTATAAGGAAACTCGTGGTTTTAGATTTACCGTAACCAATGAGCCAGGAACATGGATTCCAACTCCTCCAGGTTATTTCGATGCAGTGGAGCCATTTTGGCCAACTATTCGAACCGCAGTATTGGATAGCGCATCCCAATTCAGACAACCCGAGCCAGTTCCATTTGACCCAAAAAAAGGCTCTGCTTTTTATAAGGAAATGGAAGAGGTTTACAATGTGGTAAATAATTTGACTGAAGAAGAACGTGCAATTGCAAATTTCTGGGATTGTAACCCTTTTAAAATGAATATTACCGGACATGCCATGTTTGCCACGAAGAAAATGTCTCCGGGTGGACACTGGATGGGAATTGCCGGACAAGTAAGTAGACAATTAAATAAAACCTATAACGAAACAGCTGAAGCATTTTTAATGACTTCAATGGGTATTTTCGATGCATTTATAGCATGTTGGGATAATAAATATCAAACCAATAGGATTCGTCCGGAAACTGCTATAAATGAATATATGGATAAGGATTGGCTTCCTGTATTGCAAACGCCTCCATTTCCAGAATATACATCCGGACACTCTGCGATTTCACGGGCTGCTGCTGTTGTTCTAACTAAATACTATGGAGATAATGTAAGTTTTTCTGATTCAACAGAAATTCCTTACGGATTACCCCCAAGAAAATTTGAATCTTTTATCCAAGCATCAGATCAGGCTGCAATCTCCCGTTTGTACGGAGGGATTCATTATAGACCTGCTTGTATGTTAGGTAAAGATCAAGGAGAAGGGGTAGGATATCTTGTTTTAGAGAGAATAAAAACAAGAAAAGAAAATTAAGAATGATTGTTTCAACCCCTGGAAGGATTTGCCTATTTGGTGAACACCAGGATTATTTAGGATTACCCATTATTGCTGCTGCGATTTCCAAGAGAATTCAGGTGAAAGGTATTGGGAAATTAGATGGAGAATTTATTATTCATCTTCCAGATATTCAAAAAATTGAAAAATTTGAACTGGATTTTCCCTTGGAATATAAGCAAGATCGAGATTATTTTAAAAGTATTTTAAATGTTTTAAATCGAAAAGGACATCAAATTTCCTATGGTTTAGAATTGGAAGTAAAGGGAAATATTCCTATTAATTCCGGTACTTCAAGTAGTTCAGCTTTAAATGTAAGTTTTTTGAATTTCTTAAATCATGAATTTAATCTAGGTTATAATTCTCAAGAAATAGGTGAATTAGCTTATGAAGCTGAGGTTTTGGAATTTGGAGAGCCAGGTGGAATGATGGATCAATATTCAACTGCTATTGGAAATGTAATATATTTGGCTTCTGTTCCAAAAATTAAAATTGATTCTTTTAGTAAAAAATTAGGCACCTTTGTTTTAGGGGATTCCCTAGAGCCTAAAGATACCTTAGGGATATTATCGAGAGTAAAATATGGAACTTTGGCAGGTTTAGAAAAGATTCAAAAAGAATTTCCGGATTTTTCTATTCATAAGGCAAATATTTCCGATTTAGAAAAAGTAAAAGGGCTTTTGTCTGAGGATGAATATATTTTGATTAAATCGAATATTTCTGATCGGGATTTATTAATAAATGCATTAGACCTTTTTGAGGGTAATAAAGATTG
>JBJOIA010000016.1:0-3348 GCA_046047395.1 Bacteroidota bacterium
AAATAAAATTTAAAAATAGATTAATATTAAAATATAATAACAATTATGAATAAAGTTTTAATTTTTTCTTTCAATTATTGTATTTATTATTTGATAAATTTATTAATAATTATCAAATTATCCATAGGAGTATTTTCATTTAGATTTATTTTTATTTTTGTTCAGCTTCCATTTTCTTTTTCAATTCTTCTTTTCTTTTTTCTTTGTTTTCTTTCTTTTTTTGTTTTTTGGCCTTGTTATCTTTCTTTTTAGCAACTTTAACTGTTTTTTTACTGTTTGGTAAAAATTCATCAGTTGAAACCTTAAGTTTTTCATTTACTTCTGCATCTTCAATTTTCAAATCAGATTGGAATTTAGTTAAGTCAAGAGGAAGACCAGCAATAATAATTGGTCCTTCATTTCTAACTGCAACAGTGTATTTGAATTGAGCAACAAATTCTCCTTTTTTTTCAGTCATTACTGGATAAGGATGTAATAATTCATGTTTAAGGCATTCAGTGAGTCCCATTTTAGCGGTTAATTTCAAGTTATCCTGTTTAATTAATAAAAATATTTTACAATTTTTTGTTTTTGGGTTAAGTTTTGTTCATTGTCAAAAGAATTGAATGAGAATGGGAAGGTATGGAAATTTTGTTCAACAACAGCAAGTAATCTTCTTCCTGAGTCAGTTTTTAATTTATAAACATTCTCAATAGCTCTCTTGAAAACATTACATCTGAATTCACTCTCTCTTAATTTTCCTTCTCCTGTTGAAACAATAACATCGAGTCCAAAAACATCTCCGTGAGCAAATGGTCTTTCTTCGACTTTTTGGTCAAAAGTTGAATGATTGATAATAACTTCAGGTCCATCAATTATATCTCTTCTCATTCTATGAGAAAGAACTCCTTCTACTGGAGTAACTTTATATGAATCACAAATAGTTTTTGTGTAATTAGTTACTGCATTATTTGTATTTCCTGGTTTAATGCTCATGCTTCTGATTGCATTTTGAACAGCTTGGTAGGCAGCAAGAACAACATCAGCCTTTCTTCCAGTAACAACTGCATCATTTGCAGATACAACAACAGTGTGTGCAATAACTGCACTGAATCCATTGATATGAACCCCTAAATCAACTTTAGCAACATCTCCTTCAGAAAGAACTCTGTATTCTCCTTCAACTTGAGTATCTTCATTTGTAGGAGTGTAGTTTCCGCAAATTTCATTTACAGAAATAGATGTTGGAAATGCAACTCCCTTGAAATGTTTCTTTTTTTGATAAACTTTAGTTAAGGCGGTTCTTATAAATTGATCAGTTTTTGTACAGATATCATAAATCTTTTCTCCAGGTTTGCAAAGACCTGTAGCAAATCTCATAGCATCTAAGAAGTAAATAATTTATTAGATTAATTTTATATAATTTAAGAAATGTAAGAAATTTACCTTCAGCAACATTTCCTGCATCGCTAACGAAAGTCCAAGCTCTTGAGTCAACTGAGAAATCTTCTCCTAACTATAAAAAATTAATAATATAAACGTGTAATTTATACCTCTTCTTCTTCAATTTCATCTTCTTCTTCGACTTCTTCATATTCAACTTCTTCTTCTTCTTCTGATTCTTCTTGCAATTTTTTATTTTTTTTGGATTCCATTTTCAAATTATATATATCTTAAACTTTTTTCGAAATAAATAAAATATTTAAATTAAAGACAGGAAATTATTTGATAATTAAATTATTTAAATATCTTAATATAAAATAACAATAAGTTTGATTAAATATTTAACATGTCTTAAGTTATTTATTTAATAAATTTATAAAATAAATGTCGCAAAGACCAGAAGAATATTTAGACAAAAAAGTTAGATGTATTTTTGAACCAATGATTTCTGCTCTTCTTATGGATAAACCCAAAGAACCTGTAAAAATTTCTTAAGTTACTTAGGTTCTTTTCATGATTGAATGGCTTCAAAATTTTTCTGGAATCAAGAATTCAGGAATCAATATGGAGAGACTTGAGTTAGAATCTTTGAGAAAAGAAATGTCAAAATACAAAAAAAAATACGAAAAAGAGGATGATGAAATGAAAGTCAATAGTGATAGTGTAAAAGAACTAATTTTAATCTCTTTTAGGAAAGTGAAGATAATGAAGATAATGACCAAGTTGAAGAGATGATTGAAAAAAGAAAAATGGTTTTAAAAGGAAGAGGACAAAGATCAAGTGTAAGTGCTGAGGTTTATGGAATGTACAATAAAAAAGAAGATTTCAAACCTCGAGTTATTCCCAAAACAGATGAACAGAAGAAAAGAATTCAAAATAAAATAAGACAATCTTTTCTTTTTAATTCACTTGAAGAAAATGATTTAAATACTGTTTTAGGAGCATTTGAAGAAAAAAGATTTAAAGCAGGAGAAACTGTAATCCAACAAGGAGATCAAGGAGATATATTATATTACATCGAAGAGGGAGAACTTGATTGCTATAAAACATTTAAAAAAGAAGACGGAGATGTATGGCTAAAAGTTTATAACCCTGGTGAATCATTTGGAGAACTTGCACTATTATACAATGCTCCAAGAGCAGCAACTATTAAGTCTAAAATTGATTGTATTTTATGGGCCTTAGACAGAGAAACATTCAAGAATATTGTTCAAGAAGCTGCAATGTATTTTATTTATATTGAATTTATTATTTAATTTAGTAAGAAGAGAGAAAAATATGAAGGATTCTTGAAAAGTGTTGATCTTCTTCAAACAATTGATCCTTATGAAATTAGTCAAATTTCAGAAGCTATTAAAACTAAAAATGTATCAACAGGAGAAAAAATTATTCAACAAAATGAAGAAGGAAATGAATTTTATATTCTAGAAGAAGGAGAATGTTTCGCAGAAAAAGTTTTTACAGAAGGATCTGCCCCAGAAAAGGTTAAAGAATATAAAAAGGGAAGTTATTTTGGTGAATTGGCTTTAATCAAAAATGAGCCAAGAGCAGCTTCAATTGTTGCTACAGCTGATTGCAAATTACTTTGTCTAGACAGACTTTCATTCAAGAGACTTTTGGGTCCAATAGAAAATATTTTGAAAAGAAATTCAGAAGCATATCTTAAATACATCAAAAATTAAATATATAACCTTTTGTCATAAAAAATAAAAAATCTATTAATGTAATTTCAATTTATTTAATTTATTCCTCTTATTAAATAAATAAAAACATTATTAAAAATGTTTTTTTAATTTTAAAAATGAAAAGGGATTTTATTAAAATTTTATGGGTTTTGGGGTTTGGGGATTGGGGATTGGGGATTGGGGATTGGGGCTTGGGCCCAAACCCCCAAACCCAAAACCCAAAACCCCATAAAATTTTTAT